>CAJMDR010000199.1 GCA_905212215.1 uncultured Porphyromonadaceae bacterium | reverse complement strand
GGCAGCGGCTGTGTTGCCGCTGGCGTCGGGTCGGTATGCCTTCATAGCTACCGATGCACATCTGCAGGCCGACACCCTTTACGTAAACGCCACAGCGCGCGGCGATTTCCGCATAGCCCATTTCGAAGATATGAATATCCCTGCCGGCGATGTATGGAAGGGGGACACCACCCTGACCATTGACACCGAATCGACCTTTGCCAGCGGCTCATGTCTGCTGCCCAACCGCTATTTCAAGAAATGGCATTCATGGGCCAAATTCGCCGCTTCTTCGTCGCAAAACAATTATTACATAACCCTCGATGACCAGTTCAACAGCGCCTGCGGAGGCGGCGCACAGGGCACTCCGGCCTTCGGCATAGGCTATGTAGACAGCTACTATGGCGAGTCAGCTTTCACCTTGGGAGAGGGCGATGAGAAGCCGGAAGGCATTTATCTGACCAATACCGCCTGGGTGCGCGACGCCATTCTCTATGGCGACGGCATGAGCTATTACGGCGGCGGTTTCGCTCAGGGCGATTATCTGCGCCTCATCATAACTGCTACACGCGCAAACGGCTCCGGCGCCTCCGACACCATCTATCTGGCCGACTACCGCCATGAAGATGTGAGGGCTCATTATCACCTCGATTCCTGGCAATGGTTCGATTTGAGTCATCTCGGCCCGGCGCACAAACTGGCCTTCAAACTTGAAAGTACCAAGAAGAACGGTCTGGGCATGACCACCCCTGCCTATTTCTGCTTCGACGGTGTGGGCGCCTCCTGCCCTGCGGTTCAATGCGACACACTGCGGATAAAAGATGCTCCGGCGGATGTATCACATCTCTTCAGCTTCGACCCGGAGAGAGCCCCGGTAAGTTACGCCTTGCTGAACGGCGATGCCCAAAGCCGCATGGAAGGCAGCATGTTCCACACCCTCAGGGAAAAGGGGAGTTCTTTCAGCGTGATTGTGATGGCCGAGCAGAAAGGATGCCGCGAGTTTGCCCGCATACCAGTGTTTGTGGATAGTAACAGAGGAGTGGGAGGCATCAGCGCCGAAGAGCCTGTGATAGAACCGTTGCCCTTCACCGACCGGCTCACAGTGACCTGCGGCAACGGACGGCTGAGAGGCGCCCTCTACGACCTGAGCGGACGACAGACCGGATACTCAGCCGCCGACTGCGGACGGCTGGAGTTCGACACGGCAGCCTTGCCGGCCGGATGTTATATGCTGATAATTGATGCCGGCCATTCGCATTTCGTGAAAAAAGTTTTTAAAAAATAGAGTTAATTAACCTTTTTACTAACCAACATGAAAAGAATTCACATCTTTCTTGTTTTCCTGCTCGCCACCGTCGGCGGGTTGCTCCATGCCGGGACACCGGTCTACAACATGGGCACCAAGGACGGCTCGAACGGCGAACAGGTCGTAGACGGCAGTCTGCTGTTCTATGACAAGGGAGGGCCGTCGGGAACGGGCATGCCCAGACAGGGTTTGTAACGTTCAAGTCGAAAACCGAAGGCGACCCCCTGACCATTGAGTTCACAGCTCCTGTGAATTTCACGGAAGCTGACACGCACCTTTACATCTATGAAGGTGCGAGCGGCTATCCCTCGACGAGCGGTTGGAAGAAGCCTGTGCCGGAGGGCTACAAGGCAGATCTCACCAATGGCTCCACGATTACCTACACAGCCAGTTCCGGCGTTATCGAGGTGCTGTATTATGCCCCGAGCTATAGTGAGAATGGCAACGGCTGGGAAGCCAGACTCACAACCAAACCTCCTCCGCAGATGCTGTGGGAAGGCATAACGTCTGCCGGAACACCTGAAGGTTATTGCTATCCGGGCTTGAAAGGTTGCGCTCTGCTGCAGATTGACATGACCGCCAACGGCGCCCTGAACCCTCTCAGCGCCACTTCCTTAGGCTTCAGCCTGAGCGGTACGGCTTTTACGGCAGGCAATCTTGAAAATGTGCGCTGCCTTTACAACTCTGTCGATGCCTTGGCAAGTGCCAGACCTTTCGGACAGACAATAGTCTCCCCTGCTGCCAATATGATCTTCAAGGATACGGCGGTGCTGAAAGGGGGACACAACTATTTCTGGCTGGTGGCCGACATCAAGGGCGATGCCACTCCGGGCAACGCTCTTGAGGTGAAGGCCACATCGGCTATGGTAAGCGACACAGCCCGCATCTCCGCACCCCTGACTCCGGCCGGTGAACTCTCCATAGCCAATATGATTTTCATGCCCAAGGGAAAAGCGGATTACACCGTTACAGAGCTGCCCGTTAACTTTTACGACGACGGCGGTCCCACCGGCAAATATTCCGAGAACTTCACCGGCACCACCGTGTTCCGTCCCGGAGTGCAGGGCAAGAAGGTGAGCATCCGTTTCACCAAGCTCGATCTGTTCAACAATCCCTCGGCCATCAGCGTAGGCAACAACGATGTCATCAAAGTGTATAATGGCACCGAGGCTGTTGATTCGTGCCTGCTGGCCACCATTATCCAGAACAATCCTGTTGAGATTCTCTCTACTTCGGCCGACGGTGCCCTGACCGTAACCTTTGCGTCGAAGACCGCTTATCCCGCTCAGGGTTTTGAGTCGGTGGTAGGCCTCTTTACCCCGCAGCCCATGAGCGTAGACACCGTAAGCGCTGAAGCTGCGGCTCCCGCAACCGTTTCAGCCTCCGAGCAAGCAACCTTCCTCAGCATGACTCTCCATACAGTCAACTCTGAACCGGCCGCCAAGGCCCGGTCATTCACCTTTGACATATCAGGCACGGAGAACTTAGCGTCGAAAGCAACTCTCTATTACGCGGCCAAGGCCGTTGGAGAGGCAGAGATAAAAGGAAAATCGGTAACAGTAACCCCGTCAGCGTCGGTAATGCTCGGACAGGGAAACAACGATTTCCGTCTTGACCTGACAATGAATCCGCTGGCCCAGACCGGCGATTCCATTAGCGTCAGCGCTGTATCGGCCAACGTTAACGGCGCTACCATTGACTTTGGCCCGAACAGCGCCTTGGCAAAAGTGCAGAATGTGGCTCTCAGCAAAGACGGCACACACTCATACACCGTATATGGTCCGTGGTTATTTAAAAACTCCCCTTCGGTGTATTCATATTACGGCTATGATGCCACCGGAGAACAGATTACAGTGTTCAGACCCGGTAAAGAGGGTTACGTAACAGAGTTGGATTTCACCAAAATATACCTCTATTATCCCTATTCCGGCTCGTCAATGCCCGCGTTGACAGTCTATGACGGCGAAGGCACCGGGGGCAGTGTGCTCTATGATGTAACCAAGAGCAACAACAACACATTGCCGTCATCGCCCCTTCGCGGCACCACGGCCGGGGGCGCTCTCACCGTGCGCTTTAATCCCAACGGCGTGAAGGGTTCCTATGCCGCCAACGGTTTTGAGGCAAACGTAAATCTCTATAAGTCGCAGCCCATGTTCCTCAAGAGCGTGGAAGGCTTTCAGGCTCCGGAAACAGACGTCATGGCCGATCAGTCCGATGTGGCAGTGGTGGGATTCAAGGTTGCTACGGAAGGCGACAAGAATCCGCTTTCTCTCGGCAGCGTGAAAGTGAATCTGAAAGGCTGCGGCAACATTGTGAAGGTGGTGAAGCTTCTGGCTACCGGCGCCGACAATACATTCAACGCTTCCGAAGCTACTCTTCTGGCTACCGACACCATAGCTGCCGGCGCCGAGGCTTCGGATCTGACTCTGACGGAAGGGTACGTGCTGCCCGAACGCGACAGCTATTTCTGGGTGGTATATGATATGGTCGGCTCGTTGGAAAGCGGCTTGTCTGTCGATGCCTCCCTTGCCCGGGTGATCATAGGCTCGCAGGCTGCCGAAATAACCAACGCCGACCCCGAAGGTAACTCAGTTACCAAAAACATCTACTTCTTCAAAGGCAACGATGATGTGGTGAAAGTAACGGGAACCATGTTGTTCTATGACGACGGCGGCCCTGACGGCAAATACACCACCGACCACAAGGGCAAGGTTACATTCATGCCTGCCGAGGGCCAGATACTGAAATTCCGGTTCCGCAGTTTCTACACCAATATCAACGACGAGTTCCTGGTCTTTAACGGCACTTCAACGGATGTTGCCGACCGGCTCGCACGTCTTTACAGCAACAAGACGAACCTCCCCGACATTATGTCTACGGCCGATAACGGTGCCCTGACAGTGGTGTTCAATCCCGGGAAGAACAAAATCAACGACGGATGGGCCATAGAAGTGATTCCTTTCATTCCTCAGCCTCTCAGGGTTGATTCTGTGAAAGTTGAATCGGAGGCTCCGCAGTCTCTGTTGCGCGGCAGCGAGAACAACGACGGCATGCGCATTGTAGACGGACGCGTCGTGTTCGAGTCAAACAATGCCGGCGGCGCGAATGGTGGCATTACGACGGGCGAACCTGTGGTTGTGCGCTGCGCGTTTAAGCCCACGCCGTCAATTTCGCGTGCTCAGCACAGCATTGATATGCAGGCGGGCACGAACGAGGGCCTTTCTGTACATGGCCGCCACGATCCGTGTGTCGTTGTGCGCGCGGTGCCGGTCGTTGAGGCCGCGGTCGCGCTTGCTTTGTATGATTTGCTTTTGGAATCGAGGATGGACTAATGACCTCGCAGGAAACGAACACGACGCCCGTCATCGATCTTTCGGTTTCGCGTGCGCGCATCGATGAGATTGACGCGCAGATTATTGAGCTGTTCGAACGCCGCATGCATATCGCCGCCGATGTGGCGGCTTATAAGCGCGCGCCGGG
>CAJMDR010000198.1 GCA_905212215.1 uncultured Porphyromonadaceae bacterium | reverse complement strand
GATCTCCGGCTACCCGGAAGAAGTGCCCTATGAAATCGACCTGACCTATTACCTGCCCGCTGACTCGGAGACGAAGCAGGCGCTCACCATCATGGACGAGCAGTTCGTCACCTACGGCACGGCGGAGGTAATGGTGGCCAACGTCACACCGGCCCAGGCCCAGAAGCTGGCTGAAAAGCTCCGGGATACTGGTATGAAAACGGTTCTCGATGTATGTATCGAGGTCTATGAACCTACGTCCGAGCCTTTTGGCGAGGGCTTTTCCAAAGGTTGATTTGCCACAGGCGGGCAACCCTATTATAAAGATGGGATCAGCGTGCATAGGCGCGAAGTTACGCTTTTTTTCTCTATAAGTGCGTATACAATTGATTTTTTTGCTAATTTTGTAATTGCAATAATTAAGACATAAGGCATGAATACAATAGAGTTAGAACCGAAACTGCAGGAAGTAGTGTTCAAGACTGCGGAATCGAGCCGTCGCGTAGGGCTCTTGGGCAACGACCATAACAGCGATGAGACACGGTTGTTCCTTACCCCGGAAACCTGCGGCAGGCTTGTGTCGGCCCGCTGGAAGATGTTAATGGAGTCGGAGGCGGCCAGCTCTATCAGCTATGCCGATTCTGCCTATTCGGAATACGGGGTGGAGATTACGGACCGCGCCACGGCGTTGCGCAGCGACATAGTGCTTAGCTATGCCCCCGTGTCGCAGGAGGATGTTGAGAAGATGCGCCCCAACACTTTGGAGCTGTGCATGTTCTCGCCCACACTGTTCGACCGCTCCCTCATCAATGCCCTTAACGAGAAGCACATCTGCCTGATAGCCCTCGACGAGGTGCTGAGCCACAACGGAGTGCCGGTGTTCAACAACATCGTAGACGATGTTGACGGCCGTGCGGCAGTGTGGTATGCGCAGGAGGCCATGTCGTTCCTCGGCGGCGGCAAAGGAGTGCTGTTGGGCGGCGTTCCCGGTATCATGCCCTGCGAAGTGCTCATCATAGGACGTGGCCGCAAGGTGCAACAGGCGGCAAAATGCGCCCTCGCCCTCGGCGCTCAGGTAACGCTCATGGACAATGACATGAGCGAGCTCCAGCTTGCCCAGGAAATCTGCGGCGAACGGCTCGTTACCTGCGCCATTCATCCCCGCCCCCTGGCATCGAAGGTAAACCATGCCGACATCCTCATGCTCGACTCCTGCACCCATGAGTTCGAGTTCCCCGCACAACTCAAGGCCATGGTGAAGAAAGATGCCTTCGTGCTCGACTTCAACCTCTCGTCGCCCTCCATCTCCACACCGCGCACCGTTACGCAGGGACTGGCAACGTGCCTTTACAACCTCTTCAATGAATTCGACCTCAAGGGAAGCCTGGAGAACACACTGCTCACCAATTCCGGCGTCTGCCACGGCGTGATAACCTACGGCGGACATCTGTGCAACAAACTCGTAGGCTCTGTGTCCGGCATGCGTGTGGTAGAGCTTGACATGCTGCTGGCCCGGGCGAATTGAGTTGAGGAGTTAATGAGTTGAGGAGTTAATGAGTGGATGAGTTAATGGGTGGATGGGTGAAAGAGTTTTGAACTCTGAGCCGACAAATTACTAATCGCTCTGAACTGACTGTTTTCTAAAAATATTTTTGATGGGTGGCAGACTGATATTGCCCGTCGGTTATCCCGCGCCCGCAAGGGAAGCGCGACGCGCCCTTTGGCTCGCACAACTGCGGCACAGGGGGTGGCAGACTACTGTCTATACCCCCGATGTGCCGGCGGTGGATGCCCCGCTGAAGCAGGCGGGGATAGACCTGCGCCATCTCCCTTTCCGTGGTCTGACGGACTACAGCACCATCCGGCACCTCTCCAAGCATCTCGAAAGAGAGGCTCAGGGAGCCGCCATCATTACCCAGAGGTATCGTTCTGCCTTCATAGCACTCTGCGCACGCAAACTGGCATCGCGTCCCGACATGCATGTGGCGCTGCTCGACCGCACCCTGAAGCAGCCTGCCACGACATGGCTGGCACGGAGGGTATACCGCAACCTGTCGGCAATAATCTTTACCTCGCACAGTGGTCTGGAGATTTTCCATTCCGCAGAGAGGGTCTATGGCAAGGCTCTCACACCTCCGGAACGGCTGCATGTGGTCATGGAAGGGGTAGGCACCGCCCCGGAACCGTTGGAGGAACCGAAAGGACCCATCATGGCGCTCTATAACGGCGAACTGCGTGCCGGGAGCGGCCTGGAGAGGCTGATAGATGCCCTGGAATCGCTGCGCGGCAAACGTCTGCGCCTGATGATAGCGGGTCAGGGAAGGCCTGACTATATGGATGCCCTGCGCCGCCGTGCCATAAGCCGCGGGGTAATGGACATGATAAGCTGGCGGCGCGAACGTCCTCTTCTGAGCGAAGTGGCAGCGCAGTGCCATTTCGGCATTTTCCCGTACGAGGGAGAACGCTTCAGCGACGGAAACATTGAGCTTATGGCTGCCGGAAGACCGCAGATAGTGACGGACAACGGCATAGCGAGGGAATATCTCGGCAACGACGGCGGAGCAATATATGCTTCGGGCATAGAGGCTATGTGCGAGGCGATGCTGAACCTTGGCAGCGATGCCGCAAAACGCCAGGAGTCAGGCGAAGAGGCGCGACGCCGATACAGGGCGACCCTGAACCCGGAGCAGAGCTTGGAGGCGATTGAAAAAATTCTTAGCCAATGAAAGAGAGAGGATGAGTGAATGAGTGGTTGAGTGCCTTAAACTCCTTAACCTCCTTAAATTCCTTAACCTCCTTAAATTCCTTAACCTCCCGTTTGGCTCCCAAGCCCTCTCATTTCCGCAAAATTTATTATCTTTGCAGAACGCATGTTGCAACGAACACTCATTCTGCTGTTCCTTCTATGGATATGTGTGCCGCGGCTCACTGCCGCCGGAATACAGTCCTCGCTCGCCGTCGCACAAAGGTATGCCGCCACCAAGCAATACGACAAGGCGCTGGCCGAGTATCGCCGTGTGGCCGACAGCTACGACATCGGCATGAACAGCGCCGACAAGAAGCGTTGCCTCGATGCCGTCTACGCCAGTTGCGGCATTTTGCTGGAGCTGGGCCGCTACACCGAGGCCATGGAGGATCTGCTCTTAGCGGAACAGATTGCCGAGCACGACAACCTCTCGCAGTCGAAGCTGCATCTCTACTACGGCGTCTTCTACTTCATCCTCGCATCGCAGACCGGCAGCGACATATACATCCGCCAGCTCATAGACCACGACCGCACCGCATTCTGGAGCGCCCGCGACGAGGGCGACATAAACACCCTCTACCGCGCTTTCGGCGACATGCTCATTGCCTATTCCTACACCAGTCACCTCGATTCCCTGAAAAGAGAGGTAACTGAGCTGAAACGTCTCTCGGCAAAGAACAGCGACCGCCTGCTGAGAATCAGCCTTTTCCAGTACAGCGCCGCAAGAGCCAAAATAAAATGCCTTGCAAAGGGCGGCACAGCGACTATCGCCGCGCCGCCCTTGTCTATGACTCCATACTGAGCATCATACCCTCTGACGACCAGACAGCCCGCCTCCGCGCCGCCGTGCACAAGGACCGTGGCCTCGCCTTGGGAAACTACGCCGCAACCCTCCCTTCCGGAGCAGGAGACTATAACTTCCGTGCCAGGAAGGACCTTGACTCCGCTCTCGCACTCTCGTACCGCTTCGACCTGCGCGACATACGTCTCGCCACCCTCAACATCCTTCAGGCACTCCCCGCCCTGAAAGGTGACAGCACCGCCGCGAAAGCCCTCGACAACCACATAATGGCATTGCGCGATTCCCTGCGCTCTTATTCCGTGGCAGGAGACATTGTCCGCCTCGACGGTATGAAGACCCGCCGCGCACTGCTCTCCCGCATCGAGATGGCTGAGTTCCGCGCCAAGTCCACAACATGGCTCATCATACTCCTGGCCACCATAGTAGTGGTTACAGTGGTATTCCTGATTGTGGTGCAACACAAGAACCGCCGTCTGCGCCAACACTCGGCATTGCTGCTGGAGAGGATGCGGGCGCTATATCGTGCCAACGATGCACTCCGCGAAGCGCAGTCCACAGTGCAGCAGGAACCCGACAATCAGGCAAAATACAACAATTCGCGTCTCACCGACAACGACAAGACCGAAATCGCCGATGCCATACGACGCGTAATGGCAAGCGACGCCATATTCGCCCCGGACCTCTCCATCGTCTCCTTCTCGCAATTGGTGGACCGACATCCCAAGGCCGTATCGCAGGTGATTCACGAGCTGTTCGACTGCAACTTCTCCACACTCATCAATCGTGCGCGGATTGTGGAAGTATGCCGCCGCATGGACCTGCCCAAATACGCCGACTGGTCCATAGAAGGCATCGGCGAATCGGTGGGATTCAAGTCGCGCACAGCCCTGAGCCGTAATTTCCGACGCTTCACCGGACTCGGCATCCGCGATTACCGCAATGCGGCACGGCAGAAGAAGGCTAATCCGGAAATCACTGAATGACAGTAAGTTAACTCTATTAAAAAATGTGTCCTTTCCTGAATGGACACATTTTCCGCACCCTCTGCATAATCTCCGCAACCCCTTTCTCCACTCTAATTTTAGTGCAATTCAAGAAATGGAAAATACTCCTTGTACTGCGGAACTTAAATTTGCAAATAAAAAACCAAGACATCATGCAATTCAATACCCCCCGCCTGCGCCTCGCCCTGGCCTCCGTGCTGGCCTCCGCCTCCCTCGCTTTCGCGGCGGCGCCATCCGATT
>CAJMDR010000197.1 GCA_905212215.1 uncultured Porphyromonadaceae bacterium | reverse complement strand
TTGCTCGTGTCGGGATCGCCGGAACTGAACTTGCCATAGACCTTGACACCGCCGATAAGACCGACGACAGCACCGATGGCATAAATCAGCTTCGTGGCGGGGTCGAAATAGGAGGTCATCATCGAGGTTGCCTCGTTGATGCCTGCCAGACCGTTGCCGGCGGCATAGAGGTTGGCGGCGCATATCATCAGTGGGAGCCTGGCGGCCATAGGGCGGCGCATACCGGGAGCGTTCATAAACTCCACGATGCGTTTGTAGAGCGACTTGAAGAATTTAGTCATAAATTAAATTGATTTGGATTGTGGATTTCTTTGCCTTAGCAAAGCGCTAAAGCGGTTTAGTGGTGGTCAGTGGAGGATATTGAAGTCGATGGCGTCAATATCGGTAGTGTCGATGTCAGCATGAAAGACGATCTTGCGGGCTTTACCGATTGCCTCCTCGGTTTTCTCAGCCGGAGCATCTTCAGGTATGTCGGGCAACTGACACTCAATCATCAGTATGCGTTTGCGCACTACCGGGTCGAGTTTGACATATTCGATAATCTCGGTGCCTTCAAGTTCGGAAACTACGCGACGGGCGGTCTGTTCATCCTCAGTGGTGTGAGGCTGATTCTTCAGCACTTTCATGGCGGTCTGCATTTCCTCGAAGTCTATACCGTCGGCATTTGCCTCGGCGGGAGGCGGAGTTTCGCCGGTAAGCTCACTCACGGAATGGGTTGAGAATATCTCGTCCAGCTTTTCGGGTGGAATCTGGGCAGACGGCTTTTCTTCGGGAGTATCGGGCAGTCCGGCATCTGAGGGCTTGCCGAGTTCCATGACTATAAGCGGCACGACCTCCCTTGCGGCTTCGGCAGCGGCTTCCTTTGCGATTTCGCGGAACGAGTCCATGAATTTATCGGCATCGAAGGAGCTTTTGCCTACTACTTCTTCCGACGGAGCTTCATCTGCGGGCGGTGGTTCCGGCGCGGCGCCATTTCCATTTTTGCCGACGCTCTGAACATCCGGCTTTGTCAGGACTTTTCTGATAAGCCACACATTGCTTGCAAGCAATGCTATGATAAGCAGCGTTTCCATCAGAAAAGAGGCTGGCTGTTCTCGTCATAGAGACCTTCCATGACCTCGCGGTTGTTGGCGAAGTGGTCGAGAAGGATCTCCGATACATACGAGCCGATGGAGGCACCGGTATCTCGGAACCTGTCTGCCATACGGCTCAGGACGGCATGGACTTCGGGATAGATATACACTTTGGTGTTGGAGCGCACAATGCCTGGCCGGAGAAATTTGGCGGCATATTTCCTGCGCTCCTCTGCGGCTCTGACATCTATGTCAGTGGCCGGATTCACGTTGATGGTTACAAACGGGGATTTGGGCATAGTTGGTTAGAGTTTAAGCTGGTTGATAACATCGGCATATTCCTCCAGATGGGCTGCCAGTACGTTGTTGATGAAAGCCTTTAGCGAGCATACGCGCCCTTTCTTGCGGCCGAACAGGATACTACGTATTTTCCATACAATTTCAGGGTCTATCTCTGTCGTGACGTATTTGACTTGTGGAGCCGCATACGTATTGTTATATACGAATCGTTCCATGTATTCGTGAGTACGATTCGGGAGAGAAGGGTTTTCATATACATCGGCTTCCATAACGGCTTTACCATTTGAAGCCATATGCGTTGAAACATCGGGATTTTTTCTGCCATCCTTCGGTATTACCCTGAAATTCCTGTCGGAAATAGTTGAGATTGATGCTGATTTGGGCATAGCTGGTTAGAGTTTGGGGTTGATTACATCGGCATACTCCTCAAAATGGGATGCCAGTACATTGTTGATATAGGATTTGAGGGAGCAGGAACCGTTCTCGAAAGCGATAAGCCTCTTGATTTTACCAATCAGAACCGGGTCTATCTCTACCATAAGGAATTTGACCTGTGGACGCAGATAGGTCGTTCTCGTGATAAACCGTTCACGGAACTGTGCCTCCCGTTTTGTATCGGCAGAAGATTGTTCCGAGGGTGCGTGACTGGATTTGGTGGACGCAGCCCTGTCTTCTGTCGAATCGGGTGTGTCAGGCGTCGGACTTTCTTTAGGCTTCCTTTTCAGCGTTGACAGAGAGGAGGACTCCTCTCTGAATGACCTGATGAACTCATCGGGATCGATTTCCGACTCATATTTCTTTGCCATATCGGTCAGAGTTTGAGTAAGTCGAGCAATTCATCGGTAAGTTCCGGCAGGCGGGTTCCTTTTAGCAGTGTCTTGTCCGGCGGCATAACCGTCGAGCGGAACACGGCGCGGTTGAGCGTCTTTGACCCTTCACGCCTATACTTTTTGGTATCCGGGATCTTGGTTTTAAGCGTCATAAGACCGTATTCCTCGAAAACGGCCTCATACTGGTCGTAGAGGTCTGTTTTCTCGCGTGCATCGACGAGGTTCCAGAGCATATACATCTGTTTGACCTGTGTGCGTCCGGTAGTGAGCCACTCCTGTATCTTCAGGGCGAAGGCGAGTGAGCTTTCAAGGATAACCTTGTCGGCTGCGACGGGCACGATAACCGTATCCATGCAGTTGAGAATGTTGACGACACCACGGTTATTGACCGTGCCTGGCAGGTCGAAGAAAACGATGTCTATATCGTTGCCGTCCTCGATGATGTCGCGTACCTTCTGCATAGCCTCCTCCGGCTTTGCCGTCAAGAGAGGATAAGGCGCGAGTTTAGTCTGGCGCAGATTGTCGGAAAAAAGTTTCTTGAACTGGGGGCTGCACTCAATCAGGTCTTTGTCACGCTGGCGCATCTCTTCGATGCTGTACTGAGGATAGTCGCAGTCCACAACAAGGACTTTCAGCCCCTTTACATAGTAGAGGTAACTCGCCGCCAAAACGGTCAGAGTGGTCTTGCCTGCTCCACCTTTCTGGGTGGAGAAAGCGACAAATTTGGGGTCTGTCATAAAATTAAATTTGGATTTGGATGTAGTGGTGGTTGCATAGCGGTTACCGTCAGCGTATCTTCTGACACGGATAGACCGGGCTTCTATCGGTGTGAAACAGTGCCGGCATATACTATGCGGGGATTGACAGCTTTCTATGCCGCATATAGCGACCTTCCTCCGCTGTCGGGAGGGCATCGGCTATGTGAGCCGGAAATGGTTGGGTTCGTCAGTCATGTCTGGTTCGGGTTTGGATGTGGAGTTTAGTGGTGGGTTCTGTCTGTCACTCATAGCTGTCAAGCCTTGAAACCATCAAGCTATGAATTATAGATAAATAGATTTGTCAATCAAACAATAAATAATATTGCAGATACATAAATCTATAAGACTGTATCTTTATCGTTCATTAAACAGTTCCAATTCCATATCTATAAGTTGAACTTTAAGGAAGGATACAGATTTGTCTAAAAGCAGATGTATCTATCAATAAAACCAATGTTCTCAAGACAGATTGAAAATCATACTTGCAGTTCAATGGATAGTTCTATAATAAAGTCTGTAAGTTGAACTCCTTGAAGGCAGGTTTAACTGTCAATCTCTACACAAAGAAACAAATAATTCTGCAAACTGGCAAATCTAAAAATAAGCCAATTTACTGTGCGTAAGAGCATTGTCCGGCTATGTCCAACTATGTCCGGCTATGTCCGAAAAACACGGTCGAATTTTTAACATTTCGCCGTGAAGTTTTTTTGTCGCCGCACCGGGCCGTGTCGCAATCGTCAGGATTTTTCTCTCATCGCTGGTAAATCAGGGATTTTTTTCGTATCTTTATATCAGCATCACGGTGATTTTCTTCCTCCGGGCGATGAAAAGCGGCTTTTCTCATTGTCATCATAATGATACCGGGCATCATTGACTGACATTGCCGATTTTCTATTAAGGAAGAATGTCCACATAGACATAGCAAGGTGTCTTTTCGGGGTCCGAAAAGGTTTCGAGGGACCGACAGTCCACACGAAACGACCTTGCTATGTAGGATATATCTCCAAAGTCGAATATCCCTCGATTTTACTGCGTAGGCATTGACACCCTTGATGCGCTCACCACTTATAATCCACATTTTATGACTGATTTCGTTAACAAGGGCGGACGACCGCCGGTTGCCAACAAGTGCAGCCACTGCGTCAAGGTACGTTTTGACGACCTCGAATGGGATGAATTGTCCCGGATGATGGAAAGGGCAAACGCGACTGTTAAGGCCACTTTCATCAAGCAGCTCATCTTCGGCAAACCTTTCAGGGTGCTGACCACCGACAAATCGCTTGCCGTCTATTGTGCCAAACTATCCGAATTTTTCTGCCAGTACCGCACAATCGGGGTAAACTACAACCTCGTTGTGAAGGAGCTTCGCGCCAATTTCACCGAAAAGAAAGCAATGGCATCCCTCTACAAGCTGGAGAAAGCCACAATCGACATGATTGCCGTGATGACCGATGTCATGGCTCTGTCTGAGAAATTCGATGAACAATGGTCGCAAAAATCTCGATAGGCTCGTCGCTCTACGGTGCATTGGCATATAATTCCGAGAAAATCAACAAGGAGGAAGGCCGTCTGTTGGGAGCCAACAAAATCATTCTTCCGGCAGACGGGCAAATCGACATCGGTCGTATTGCCGAAAATTTCAGAGAGTTCATGCCGATGATGGGGCGGACAAAAAAGCCTGTCCTTCATATCTCGCTCAATCCGCACCCGGATGATAAGCTCACGGATCAGGATTTTGAAATCCTCGCCCGCGAGTATCTGGAGAAACTTGGCTTCGGGGAGCAACCTTTCATAATTTACAAGCACGAGGAC
>CAJMDR010000196.1 GCA_905212215.1 uncultured Porphyromonadaceae bacterium | reverse complement strand
AAGGTCATATTGCTGATGTTGAGCGCTCCGCCCTTCACAAAGATCAAGTTCTTGCTGTAGCCTGTGCCCGGGTTCTCGGTGTTGGCGTTGGTTATTGTGCCGCCGCCGGTGAGGGTGAGGCCGTTGTTGGCCACCATTACGTTTGTGGCGCCCATCTGTATTGTCTTTCCGGTTGCCACGGTAATAGTCTTCGGGCTGTGGAAGGTAAGCTGCTCGGTGGTGGCCTGGCTCAGGTCAAGGTCCTGGTCAACGTTGATGTCTGTTATAGCGGGATTGGCGAGGGCGGCGTAGAAGTCCGCGGGCGATGTGATCTCCACAGTGTTCTCAATGTCGGGGTTGTTCCAGGAAGGATCCACCACGATATTGAAGTTGGCGGGCGCGGTAAGCAGCGAGCCGTAGATGTTGGTGCGGTAGTTGACCTTCACTGACGCGGCGTTCACTGTCACCGGCTTGAGGTTTTGGTTGAACGCCAGCTGGCAGTCGATGGTGCCGTTTCCGGTGAGCAGATAATTCATCGCCACCAGCTCGTAGCCTGCCACAGGGAAAGTGGCTGCACCGGGGTTGGTCACCTGCACGGCGGGGAAAGTGACGGCGGAGGAGACTTCACCGGAGACATCGCCTGAAATCACGTCCATGGTGTTGTACAGGCCGGAGGAGACGGTGACGGTGGCCTTTGCGCCCTCGGCGGTGTTCAGCAGGTTCTGTACCAGGGGATTGGTGATGTCGTCGGTACCCCAGTTCAGTTGAGCGAAAGGACGTGTAAGGGTAACGGTCTCGGAATAGCCGCCATTGACGGTGAATACCTTCGACTTGCCGATGAAGGCATCTTCTTCCTTGTTGTTGGTAGCGCCGTTGGAGTAGTCCACGTTCACCTTGCCGTCGGAGAAGGTCACGAACATGTTGTACTTGTTGTCGGCATAGAAAGCAACCTGATACTGATGTCCGTTGAGGAGGGGAAGTGTAACGTTTTCCAGCATCTGGCTGTTGGCGAATGCGTTGTCCTTGTTGCCTTCCAGCACTTTGGTGAGGGTGGTTCCGTCGGCACCTACCTCGAAGACGGTCCACTGGAGGTTGTTGAGGGTAGCGCGCTCCTGGTCGCCGAAGGTGCCGCGGGTCTGCATGTCGCGGGGAAGCTGTACGGAGAAAGTGATGCCGCCGTCAGCGGGTCCGGGAACGGGTTCGTCGGAGGAGCAGGAGGCCATGCTGAAGATGGCGCCCGTTGCAAAGATGGAATAGATGAATCTTTTTATTACCATTTTCAAACAATTAAATTGTGTGTTCTGTTTTGTGTTTTTACCTGTTTGAGTGTGTGTTCTTATTGTGGCACGGGGTGCTCCGAAAAGGGGTCATCATCCTGCGCAAGGAGGGAATCGCCCGACGGCGTTTTATCCGTGTCAGAAGTTAAACGCGGGTTGATTATCGTTTAGTTTGCGAAGGGTGCGAAGTTTAACTTTCTTTACGGAACCTCCATATTTGGTAAGAAAACTGACATAAATAAAATAAAGGGTGTGCCGCCAAAATCCGGCACACCCTAAGTTTTTGAATGGGAGAAATGGGAGTTCTGGGAGAACTATGAGTACTATGAGAACTATGAGCAAGGTCTGTCCGGGCTGAACTGTCCGGGCTGTCCGGGCTGCCTTACTGCACCGGGTTCAGGAGCAGTTCGTCCACAATGGCGTGGTTGGTGCCGAGGTTCATGTTCTCGTCGGCAGGAGTGAAGGTGACTGTTACCGTCGATTCTCCTTCAGGAAGGTTGACAATGACGGGGTTGGTTAGTCCCCAGTCGTTCCAGTTCGCCACACCACGGTGCGGAAGCACTACGGTGCCGACTTTTTTGCCGTTCACCAGTACTGAGCGGATGGCGCATTTGTTCTCGGTGTTTACGGGACCGTTTCCGTTGGCATAGCGCAGGGTGATTGCATACTTTCCGGCGGCTTTCACTGTTACGGGCACGGAGATGGCGGGGGTATTGTGGTCCAACTCCCGGAATCCATTGCCATGATAGCTTGTGAAGGGTATATTTGGCTTGTAAGCGACTTCTTTACTATCCATGACCGTTTCCTCATCGGGGAGCTGATAAGCCGTCACAGGGCCTGAGAAACGCGGCTCGGAGGCGAATCCCTGGGTGCCGTCGGAGGCCACGCCTATGACCTGCCATTCGCCGACACCGTCGCAAGGCCACGAGGTGGTGCGGGTCTCGGCTACTTCCTTGCCGTTGTGGAGGACTTTATAGCAGCCGATGTACTCGATGGGGTTCCACATCAGCATAGGAGTGCCGGTAGAGGGGTCGTCGGCAATCCAGGTTATCGGGGTGAGGGGCGCCTTGAGGTTCGGAACGTCGTTCACTTTGTTCAAGGGAAGCTCGCTGTCTTCGAGGGTGATGACGATGTCGCCACCTTTACGGAGCTGCTTCGTGGTGAGGTAGCCGGAGGGATAGAGCTTCTTGCCGTTGAAGGAGAATTCCTTGATGCGGTTGCCGTAGCCGTTTACGGTTATATTTAGCCTTGCGCCACGGTATGGGAAGTTCTCCAGAGAGCGTGTTCCTGCCAGCGCCCTGGGCACTACGGGGGCAAACTGAATGCCTTCGGGGGTGAAATGTATGCCGAAGAGTATCTGCTGTGTCAGAGCTATGTTTCCGCTCAGCGACCAGAGCATGTTGCTGGAGTTGAGTTCGGTGTATATGTCGCCGTTGTCGAGGTTGAAGTTCTCCTTGTTTGTGGCGAAGAGCGCTGCGGGGCGCACCAAGGCACCCATTCCCTGCATGATGCCGTTACCGTTGCCTGCCTTGGCGTTGGCGAGGGTCCAGTATGCGTCTACGAAGGGCCAGAGGGCGTTGTTGTGGTAGTTGGGCATGTCGGCAATCTGTGGATAGAAGATTGCCGGGCCGAAGGGTGTTACGGGCACGCTCTCGGTGATGGTCGCGGCACGTTGGGGCGACGCTATGCCGTAGAGGATGGCGAGGGCTTCGCCAAGGGTCTCCTCGCGGGGATTGAGGATGAGGTTATCGCGCCCGTAGCGGTACATGGCGTAATACCCCTTGTCGGGCATATAGAAGACCTTGTTGATGCGCTGAGCGAGTGCGTCGGCGTCGGCCTTCCATGCGGCGGACTCCTTCTTCTTGCCGAGGATGGAGGCCATGTCTGCCATGACACCCATTGCGGCGGCATGGACCACGTTGGTGTTCATCGCCTCGGAGTTATAGATGTCGGCGGTCTGCATCCAGCGGGGATAGCTCTGCTCGCGCCAGTCGATGAACGAAGTCTCGCCCCGCACCAGGGAGTCGGGGCTGTATACGCTCTGGCGGTCGTCGGCCATGGAGCGCACTCCGGTATCGTAGGCGAAACGGAGCCATTCGCGGTCGCCGGTGACTTTATAGACTTCCCAGGCGGCGAGGAGCCACACCATTCTGTCGGTGCTGACGGGCCATGCGCCGCCGCTACCGGTATCCTGGATGATGCGTCCCTTGCGGTCCACTTTCTTCCGCAGGGAAATCATGGAGGCCTCGGGCTGCAGGGCGGCCATGCTGAGGATGATGGAATAGCTTACGTCGCGTGTCCATACTCCGGCCCACTCTTTTCCCGTGCGGAGGGTGGTGTCGGGTTCCACGGCGTTCACCATCTCGTCGAGGCCCATGTTGTAGACGGCCTGCAACAGCTTGTTGGAGGTGTTGAGGCGGGGATAAGAGGAGAGGTCGTTTTTCTTGCGCCATACCTTGTCGATGGGCATGAAATAGCCGGGTCTGGCGGAATAGTCGCTGACAATCTCGAATGGCGAGACGGCGTATGCCTTATAGGGTCCCTGGAGAATGCTGTCGTTTACCCAGGCATAGGCCGGGGTACGCACAATAGTGTCGGCGGAGGCGTGGCAGCCGAATGCCGCGGCTACGGCCGTGAGGAAGAAGAAACAAGCCTTTTTCATTGTGAGTGAGTGGGTGAGTTTAAGGAAGTTAAGGGGGTTAAGGAAGTTAAGGCGCGGAGGCCCTGACTTCCTTATTGTTTATTTTCTTTGATGGCGGTGCTTTTTCCCTTTCTGCTTCTGCTGCTTGCCGGGAGCGGGCAACGGCTTGTTGGTTGCCGTTGTCTGCTATCAGGGCGAAGTCGAGCTGCTTCTTGTCAAGGTCCACGCGGGCTACCTGCACCTTCACCTCGTCGCCGAGTGAATAGCGGCGGTTGTGGCGCCGTCCTATGAGGCAGTAATTCTTCTCGTCGAAGTCATAGTAGTCGTCGGCAAGGTCGCGGATGGGCACTAAGCCCTCGCACATATTGTCGCACAGCTCCACATATACCCCCCATTCGGTTACACCGCTTATGACGCCCTGGAACATCTCGCCGAGCTTGTCCTGCATGAACTCTACCTGCTTGTAGCGTATGGAGGCTCTTTCTGCGTTGGCGGCGAGTTGTTCCATGTCGGAACAGTGACGGCACTGCTCTTCGAGCTTCTGCTGTGCCGCGGAACGCATATTGGCGGCATAACGGCGCAACAGACGGTGCACCATCATGTCGGGATAACGGCGTATGGGGGATGTGAAATGGGTGTAGTATGGCATTGCCAGTCCGTAATGGCCACGGTTGTCGGTGGTGTATACCGCCTTCGCCATTGAACGGATGGTGAGGATGGAAAGCATATTCTCCTCGCCCTTTCCTTTAACATCTTTTAATAGTTTATTCAGACTCCTGTTCACCTCTCTTGAAGTGCCGTCGGGCTTTACTTTATGCCCGAACCGGGCGGCGATGGAGGCGAGGTTGGAGAGCTTTTCCGGGTCCGGATTATCGTGGACACGGTAGACGAAGGCTTTGGCTTTCTTTCCCTTGGGGACCTTGCCTATGGCCTCCGCCACGGTGAGGTTG
>CAJMDR010000195.1 GCA_905212215.1 uncultured Porphyromonadaceae bacterium | reverse complement strand
GTCGTAGCCGTCGAAGGCGAACTGCAGCGAGCCGTTGAGCACCGATTTCGTTATCCTGGCATTCCAGATCAGCTGGTTGTTGTTCATAGCGGGGTCGGAGTAGCCTCGGTATGAATACATGCGCAGATTTGTGGACACCTCCACATTCCAGGGAAGGCGCACCAGGCCACGTACACCGTAACGGAACTGCTTGAGGGTGTAGGGGGAGAAATCGCCTGTCTTTGACGTCATGTGCTCTATGCTCAGGTCGCCGGTGAAGCCTACGGTGAAGCGGTCGGTCTTGTATTCGGCGGTGAGCTGGTCCCACCAGCCGTTGCGATGGCTCACGCTTCTGCGGGAGTCGGAGAAGGCGTCCGTGCTGATCTCGTTCACCAGTCTGCCGGGGGAATAGTTCACCACATTGGTTATCGTCATTCTTTTCCTGCGGTCCGGCTTGAGCATGGTAACGAGAATGAACTGTGCGTCTTGGTTGCCGTTTATGTTCACAGGGCGGGTGGTGCGGATGCCTGTTGCGAGGTCGTAGCTGGAGGAGTATGCTATGCTGTTGTGCAGCCGGTTGTAGTCAATCTGAACCTGCAAAAGGAGCTTGTCCCAGAAAAAGCACTGGGAGTCATAGATGAAGCGGAACTTGTGGTTCGTAGAGTACTTGAGGTCGGGATTGCCGACGGTGGGGTTCATGGGGTCGGAGTTGAACTGCATGTCCACCATATCCATCATTGCCGGCAAAGCGCTTGATAGCTCGTAATTGAGCATCATCTTGTTTTTCTGGTCTTTCGGCATATAGGTGATCAGGGCGTTGACACCGGGGAGAAGGCTGTTTTTACGCAGTGTCTGCGGGGTCATTCCATGGAAGAGGAGGCTGCGGCGGGCATATCTCAGTTTGGGTGTCACATCCACTCTGAACATCCTGGACTTCCATCCCTGGTCGTCAAATCCCGCCTTCTCGTAAACCAAGGTCCACTCCAGCCTCTGATCCAGCTCATGCAGACCTGTGGTGTAGCTGTTTCTTGTGTCGAGCACCTTTTCAAGCTGCCTCATCCTTCCTCTCAGACGCCATATATCGTATACGCCGGATATGCTGTCCGTCCCGGCGTCATAGAACCTCGTGCTGTTGTAATCGTAAGAATTCGTGATCGAATAATTTGGCATCATGAATATCTTGCCCACGTTTGTATGCAACATAAGTTTCGCTCCGTAACGGTAGCTGTGGGAATTCTTCGGGTTCGTCCGCAGGGTCTCGTCGCCCGCCTGTCCGGAATACTGCATCAGATAATGCTCGCTGCCGTTGCCCCATCCATGGCTCATGTCGCCGAAAAGGGTTAGGCCGAGATATGTTTTCTTAAGGAAAGTGATGAACTGGTAATTCAGCGAGCCTGAGGCACGTTTTGACTTGAAGTCCCGGAAGCTGAGATACCGGTTTAGGATGTCGAGGGTGTCGGGCATGAAGGCAAGCAGTTCATCGCGCAACGAAGGATATCTTCCGGGCAATGAGCCGAAAGTGCCTTCCGTGATCCGACTCTTGTCCTTGTTGCGGCTGAAGCCGAACGAGGCACTCACTATATGCTGGGTGCTCAGGCCAAGGAACGGGACAGTCTTTATATTCGCTGTGTGGCTGGTACTGAGGCTGAGATTGCCCGCATGGCTGTCGTTCCATCGCCGCGAGTAATTGTTCCCGTCGGGCAGATAGTTCTGTCGGTTCACCATGGTGTTTGAGAAAACAGTCTGGTATTGCGCGGTGACATCGCCGTTGAACGCCACCTTGCTGTTCGGTTCCAGGAAATAGTCCATGCCTGCGCCCTTGGTGATGATCTCGTTCTTGTTGTTCGAGGGGTCGTTCCAGGAGCCTGACATGTCGGGCGAGCCTGTCTCGTTGAGGTTGTTGCCCAAGGCATAGAGGGAGAACCGGCTCTTGTTGTTGTACAGCAGTCCGAAGCCGCGCAGACGGTAGCGCGAATGAGTGCCGCCCCCTGCCTCCGCATTGGCGAGCCACCCGGCGTTGAACCCTTTCTTAAGCTTCACATCCATGACATAGTCAGGCTTTGAGGAGCCTTTCTCCATGAGCTGAGCGGCGGAGTTCTGCTCGTAGACCTGTATGTTCTTTACCGTATAAGCCGGAAGATTCTGAAGAAGAACCAATTTGTCATTCCTGAAGAAGTCTTTTCCGTCGAGCAACAGCTTGTCCACGAATCTACCGTTTACATAGATCTGGCCGTTGTCGCGCAGTTCCGCTCCCGGCAACCGCTTTATGAGGGCGCTCAGCATGGAACCTTCCGCCAACTCAAAGGCGTCGGCGTTGAACTGCAGGGTGTCGCCCTTGTGCACGAACTCCACTACCGAGGCTGTCACCACCACCTCGTCAAGCATCCTTGCCTTCTCGCTCTTGGTGAGTTTACGGATAGTGACTTCTTTTTTGCCACTGCGATATTTCTTATCCTTGTCAACGTGAATTTTATAGTAAATGGTCTCATAATCAGGGTGTGACAGTCGAACCAGGAAATCGGAGTCTTCGGTCTTATAAGTGAACCTGGCATCGCTCCAACCCTTTACGTCATCGCCATACCATTTGGTTTGCGCACTCATAATAAAAGTGCTGTCTGGTTTGAGAAGGTCCACTGTCAACGTATCACGGACGTAGTAATCCGTCAGCATATTTTTGACAGTAATATTAATATGCACAAAATCATCTAACTCTTCTGCGTTGATATTCAGTGAACACAGTAGAACCGATAAAACTGCCATTATCCTCAACATTATTTTGTAAAGGCTTCTATTCATGACGATTTTTTTTATAAACTTGTTTTTTTGTTGTATAGACGAATATGTTTCAAAATGATATTCTTTTTTTTGAGACACATGGTTCGTGTGTTCGCTTTTGCACTACTGATGTACAGTTTGTTGCTCAGACACACGAACCTATGTCACTACATTCTGAGGGTAATTGGCACACCCTCAGGGTTCATGCTCATGTTGAGCCGCATGTTGATGTGCTGGTGTTGGTGGTTACAGCACAGATAGGTCCGTTGCATTTCGTGTTTTTACCGCAGTTCGGATTACCTCTGCAGTCTCCATTCCCATTACAGCCTGAATTATTGTAACAAACCCCGTTGTTTTCGCATGTTCCTGTGTTGCCGCTGCAATCAACGTTTCCACAGATGTTAGCAACACTGCCGGGTTGACCGCTTCGAGACATAGTGAATCCGCCGCGTAACTTTCCTTCCTTGCTTTGCTCCAGAGCAGGGAGCTCTATCTGGAGCAAAGCGAACTTGTTTTTTGCCATGATCATTTGGTTTTAATAGGTTATTGTTTGTGAGTTATGAGTGGAGAGATCTGTTTCCACTTTTAACTCTTCTATCTCATCTATGGAAAGGGAATGACCGGTGAGATGATAGTAAAGACTGCCAATCAGATACAAATCTTTGTATGATTCATCTGCTTCTATGATGCAACCTGTCTTCTCTTTTCTCTCAAGCTTCGCCTGACTGCAACGGCCATTGCAGATCGGCATAATCTTACAACGTCGACACTCCGGATTGGAATATTTCAGAGACATTCGCTCATCATAAAGCTCATTTAGTACCAACTCGCCGTCGGCCTGCAGAATTCCCTCCATCTTATCACGGTCGAACTTACGGGCGGTGCATTTATACACATCGCCGTTGTAGTTCACCACGATATGGTTCTCCTTGTCCGCATAACATACATGTCGGTAGAAGATAAAATCTGACTGAGCTTTGAGTCCAAGCTCCCGTATGTAGTCCTGCTTCTTCACCGCTGCGGTGCGGGTCTCATTGACCAATCCGGTGGAAGTCTGCCATACCTGCTGCAGGTTGACTGTCACCATCCGCTTTGTCTCGGCAGGCCAGGTAGCCATTATCGACAACACTTCATCGAATGATTCGAGATTGTCGGGCGTGTAGTTGAAACGCGCACACATGTCAAAGCCCATCTCGGCGCCTAATCGCACTGCCTCAAGCATACGGTCGAAGGTGGGATGCGACTCGTCATACACCCTTGACTTGTCATGGAACGTCTTGTTGCCGTCAAATGAGATTTGGAAGGAGGTACCCTTAAGTCCGAGTTCATCCAATGCCTCGAACTTATCTTTTGTAAGAAGGACTCCGTTGGTGGTGAAACCGGTGGAGAAACAGATGTCTTTCTCCCGGCACTTTTCCGCTCCATACTTGAGCAAAGGCATCACCACGTCTTTCCACCGCAGCAACGGCTCCCCGCCGAAGAAGAATATCCCTAAATGCCTGAGGCGGCTGTCTTCAAGTTTCTTGTCCACGAGCCTCTTTATTGATTCAAGGACCTCTGCATTCATCGTGGTGCCTTTAAGATGTTCCTCGTAGCAATACCAGCAACGGAGGTTGCAGTCCAGAGTGGGGTTAACTATGATGTCGAATGTAGACGGATCGGAATCCTGCTTCTTGAACTCTTCCAGAAGTGCTTCTGTCTCGTCTGTATCAGTATTCACGAGGAAACCGCCGGATTGCAAGGCGTCATAGAAATCCGGATGCCTTTGAGCGATGTTCTCAGGCACCTGAAAATTGTCAGCTATCAGCTGAAATAATCCGTCGTCAAGAGCGAAGACCTCTCCTGTGGCAAGGTGAAACAGGAAGCCTTTGCCTTCTACCTTTATAAGGTGGACGTATTTGTTGAAGCGTTCTGTCATATATTTGACTCCGGCATTTAAAGTAAGTTTGCGCAAATGTAGTTCTTTTTGCAATACCCTCCAAATATTCCCTTTATATTTAACTTATATTAACATTTAGATTCGTTGAGTTTTTTTATAGAACCCGGTTCTTTCGCTCTACCGAATGACATGTTTTTATGTTTTTCTGTCCTATCTTCTGACA
>CAJMDR010000194.1 GCA_905212215.1 uncultured Porphyromonadaceae bacterium | reverse complement strand
GACGTTGTAGATCTTTTTATGGGTGAAGGACTGGATCTGGGTCTTGTAGTTGTCGAGGGCATTCCCGGCCTGTCGGGTATAGTAGCTTGCCCGGTCGGCATCGCCACGACGCGAGTAGTAAGCGGCTTCGCGTTGGTATCCTGCCGCCTTGCGCATATAATATGCGGCCTCACGGCGGTAACTGTCGGCCTTGCGCTGATAGTATTCCGCCTCCCTGCGGTAGCTCTCTGCACGCCGAAGGTCATATTCATCGGGTTTCGACATCATTGGGAGGGCGAACAGCAGGGCGAGTGTAATAAGTAATGTGCGTGTCATAATCAGATATGGCTTTGAGTGATTTCTTTCCGCAAATTTAGAGCATAGCTGCATGTGGCACAAAGTCCCGGCACCTTATTATTATCAACCCCCATGGGAAAGATGCGTACCTCATAGGAAATGATGACGAAACACTAAGGGACGATTTTATCAAATAAATCCAGGAATCATTACTTTCATAGTGTCCAAAGACTCATCAAACAGAGGCGTCAAAGGTCTTTTCCGGAAGTAGCTTTTCTTTTTTTGTACTTTTTTTTGCACTTTTCACCTTTAATTCAAAAATTTCATTTACCTTTGCAACCGAGTCCGGAGCGCGGTATCAATTCCTTGCCAGCCTTGTACGCGCTCCGGCCTGCACAATCTTCTTTTTTAACCCCAGCTCTGAAAAACAGATGCTGACTAACACATTTTCTACATGAAGAATGTTTCTTCCTTAAAAAAAGGCCTCGCAACGGTAGCGTTGCTGTCGGCCGGTCTGCTGAGCTCACAGTCCGCGAAAGCAGAGAAAATCGAGTTCTACGACGCCGACAAGGCGAAATGGCTCGTGGACACACAGACAGGCACCGCCACGCTGCTGAACATGATTCACCTCATCAGCCGCGGCGGTGTGGTGCTTCCAGACGCAATCACCTACTCCGGACGCGAGTACAAGGTGACCGCCATCGGCCCGTTGGCATGTATCAACAACGGTTCGCTGAAGACCCTCAAGGTGGGCAAGTACGTGGAGTACATCGACTCCGCAGCCTATACCGGCAGCTCGGCGCTAACCAAGGTTGAACTTCCCGAAGGTCTGAAGAACATCAAGATCCGTGCTTTTGCCGGATGCTCGAAGCTCACCGACATCAACATCCCGAGCACTGTTACAGCAATCGGCGGCTATTCCTTCCAGGGTACCGCGCTGACTTCTTTCACCTTCTCGGCGAAAGTGACATTTATCGGCGACAACCCGTTCCGCTCCTCATCCACGATGAAAAACATCACTGTGGCCGAAGGGAACCCTAACTACTGCTCACGCGACGGCGTCCTCTTCACCAAGGATATGAAACGCCTCATCAGCTTCCCCGCAGGGAATGGCGTCAGTTCCTATGCCATCCCCGAAGGGGTGGTGAAAGTGGGCGACAACTCCATGCGCAACAACGCCGCACTGAAATCCGTCACCATGCCCAACTCTCTCGAGGAGATCGGCGAGATGGCATTCGGCCTCAGCGGACTGACGGAGGTTAATCTGTCGAAGAACGTCAAGACCATCGGTCCGGCTGCCTTCTACATGATGAGCAACCTTCAGGGCTTCAACGTAGACCCGCAGAACCCCTACTACAAGGGAGAGAACGGTCTTCTCCTCTCGAAAGACGGCAAAGTGCTGATAGGTTCCATCCTGAGAACAGGCACATATACCATTCCCGAAGGAATAGAAGAGATAGGCGGCTATGCCTTCTACGGCAGCAGCAGTCTGCTGGAAGTATACCTGACAAATGTGAAGAAAGTCGGCGACAATGCTTTCTACAACTGCTCTTCGCTGGAAATGGTCAACTTCGGCAAAAGCCTTGAAAGCATAGGCTACATGTGCTTCCAGAACTGTCGCAAGTTAGCATCCATCTATCTTCCCGCAACCACACGTCGCCTTGCGAAACAGGCCTTCACCTACTGCTCCGGCTTAACCCAGGTCACTCTCAACGAAGGACTTGCCTTCATCGGCCAGATGAGCTTCTACGGCTGTTCCGCTCTCAAAGAGATATCAATTCCCGGTAGCGTGGTTCTGGATCCCGAAGGCGCTCATTTCTACAATTGCGGCGCTCTCACAAAGGCTGTGCTGGGAGAAGGCATCACCGATCTGCCGTCGCTCTGCTTCTCATACTGCCCCACTTTGCGCACTGTAAAAGTGCCCACTACGCTGAAGAGCGTCGGCGACTACTGCTTCCAGCAGGATGTACAGCTGCGTAAGTTCGAGTTCCCCGCAGGGCTGACAAAAATAGACAAAGGTGCCTTCAACCTCTCCGGAATCTCCGGCTCAATAGTACTCCCTGAAGGAATAGATACATTGGGCAGCTGGGCCTTCACCTCGTGCAAGAATATCACTTCCGCAGTGACCAACAAGAAACTCAAAGTCCTCATGCACCATGCTTTCCATGGCTGCAGCAAAATCCAATCGATAAGCCTTAACGAAGGCCTCACCTTCATCGGCACCAACGCCCTCTCCATCATCGACTCCCTGCGCTCACTCACAATTCCGTCATCCGTAACCCAGGTGGACTCGCTGGCCATCAACTACAACACCAACATGGAGAACCTCTCCGTGCTGAATCCTGTGCCTCCCACAGTGAACGGTCTGCTGGCACACTACATTGAGATGAAGAAAGACGGCGTGGACTGGAATCCGTTTGAATACACCACCCTCCATGTACCCGAGGGCAGTGTGGAGGCATACCGCAACCATCCGGAATGGGGCCGT
This sequence comes from uncultured Porphyromonadaceae bacterium, assembly GCA_905212215.1. Taxonomy (GTDB): domain Bacteria; phylum Bacteroidota; class Bacteroidia; order Bacteroidales; family Muribaculaceae; genus Lepagella. The sequence continues at coordinate 2,105 of CAJMDR010000194.1, read as the reverse complement.
TTCGTCAAGATAGTAGGCGATGCCGGAGTGGCAGGCATAGAAAATGATGCCGACGCCGTCATCACCGACGTCTACGACCTGCAGGGCCACCGTCTGGCAAAACCGCAACCCGGCAAAATCAACATCATACGCTACTCCAACGGAAAAGTAGGCAAGGTACTTGTTCCCGCAACAGCTGAATATTGATGCAACAATAGGATTCGCATTCCGGTAAAATATCATCCGAAAGGGGACTGCGCCAATCACGGCGCAGTCCCCTAATTTATATGAGAGTGTACATTCAACGAAGCGACACTTGCGAACAGCGAAACGTCCAACAGGCCTTAAACGCCTTAAATCCCTTACACTCCTTAAACTCCCTCCTTTGGTTGGCATTAGGGAATTTAAGGAAATTAAAGAGGTTAAGGAATTTAAGGAGAGTCCCGGAAGGCGAATTGGACGGTTGATTAATTTTTATTAACTTTGTCCTTAAATGACGACACCTTCCAGAAAACGATTCAAATCCATATACCGGCTCATGGCAGCCGGATGCGGCGCGCTGCTGATGCTGTGCGCTTCGTGTAATTTCGGCGATTCGGAATCGGGCAACAAGGTTGTTCAACAATTTGACGACCGTGTGAAAAGCCCCGACTACCGTATGCCGCCGCGCATGGACTCGCTGCGACATATCCTGCCTCAACGGATGCCGCAGATCTTCAACGACAGCAACTACCTGCAGCTCGCTCATGCCGAATACATGGGAATAATCCCCATAGAAACCGCGGCCGACATCTTCCGCTCCTCGCGCCCGGTGGTGAAAATCACCGACAGCAAGCTTTATAAGATTGACGAGCTGACGCACTCCGTGCCTTTCCTGATTCCCGAGGCTAAAAATCTGCTCGACGACATCGGAACCGCTTTCCGCGACACGCTGAAACGCCGCGGTCTCCCTCCGGCACGACTGAAAATTACCAGTCTTTTGCGCACAAAGGCTTCTGTAAAGAGTTTGCGCAGAGTGAACAGGAATGCTACGGAGAAATCCACGCATCAGTATGGCACCACCTTCGACATCGGCTACAGCGGATTCTATCTCGACAGCAACGGACAGCTTATCGGCGACCATGCCTATAAGGTGGCTTTGGGAGAGGCTATCTACGACCTCCGCGCAGCCAACCGCTGTATGGTGAAATATGAAATCAAGTCTCCCTGTTTCCACATAACCGTAATACAATAGAATATGAAACTGAAAAATCTTTTTAGAGCATTCCTGCTTCTTGCCATAGTGGCGGCAGGCATCAGCACGGCAGAAGCCAAGAAACGCACCAAAGGGAGGTCACACCGTGCTTCCGGCGTAGCAGTGAGCGTAATAGCCGAGAAGAGCTATCCCGGCAACTTGGTGTTCAAGACCTTCCAGGCCAAGAAAAGCGGCTCCGAGGTAACGGTGGAATTTCCCGTTTCCGGCGATGAGGCGGTGCTCACGGCCATCCGCAAATGGATATGCAGAGAACTCTCGTATCCCTACAGCGCCACGATTTCCCCAGAGACCATGATCAAGAAGACTTTGGCTGTTGTAGGCCCGAACAAGGAAATCATGGAGAGGCAGTGCAAAATCTCCGTAAACTACTCCAGTGACAAGGCCATAACCATGAAAAGTGACTTATACGATTATATGGGTGGCGCCCACGGCATGCCAACGACTTTTCAGACCACTTTCCTTCTTTCCAACGGCTCCGAGCTTACCTCAGAGATGCTTCCCCCCATCAACAAGTTGCGTCCGTACATCATCCAGGCAATGATGAAGGAATACGACATGAGCCGCAGCGAATTGCAGAACATGCTTTTCGGTTCTCCCGACGAGCTTCCCCTGGGCAGCCCGGCGGTAGTGGCCGGCGGTCTGCACATACAATACCAGGCATACGACATCGCTCCCTATTCCGCCGGAATGCCGGAATGCACCATTCCCCTTTCCGACATCAAGAGCCTTCTCTCGCCCCAGGTTCTGAAGTTCTTCTGAACACATATTGTTGTTATCGGCTCCCGACAAATATCGTCTGAGAACCCGGAGACAATGTATGCCGAGGAGTTGTATGGTTCCAAATCCCGATAGCCATTGACCGTTTAAAGGA
>CAJMDR010000193.1 GCA_905212215.1 uncultured Porphyromonadaceae bacterium | reverse complement strand
CTATGTCGTCGGTACGTATCCCCGCCATGTCTATGTAGACCTCATGCCATTGGCCGCCCTGTGCCTTATGGCAGGTAATGCAGTAGGCATGTTTCACCTGCAGGGCATTGTAATAAGGGTCTTCATCCGCCTTATGGAGCTGCTCGGTAAGCTCGCCGGGATAAGTCGTAGCCACCAGGTTCTGGAAACGCGACATCTCGGCTAATGAAAGCGACGGTGCCGAAGCTTCAAGAGTAGAGAGCATTATTTTCGCCCCTATCGGTTCCTTTCGGCCCGGGAAGGTCAGCTCGGCTTCCGCAAAACGTAGTCCGAAGCGCTCCTCGGTGCTTCCTATCCAGTTCACCGTGGCCATATCGCCGTTGGCAATCAGCGAATGGCGCTCGCCTCGTGCCCAGAAATAGTTGTTGCGTGTTATAAGCAGTTTCTCGCCGCTACCTATCTCCTCTTCAGCATAAAGAATTCGTGCGCGTATGTCGCGGTTTATGGCATTGGCACGCCAGTTACTGCGGGTGATGACAATGGTGTTTTCATGGCCGTAGCGGGAAATGCTTGAAGTATAATAGTCCTCTAACTCCATGCCCGGCACAACGGTGATTTCATCGGGATAAGGCGATGCGCTAAGAACGAGTTCCTTCTGTTCGTTCTGCCCCGTAATGAATTTGCGCACCATGGTTGCATTGGCGAGGATGCCGTTCAGCGCCGCCTGGCGCACAGGCTTGTCAAGCAGGAACGTCTGCGGCGAAAGGCCTAAGCTTCCCAGTCTGTCCGGCTCCATGGCAGTACTCTTCTGCTGGCCTACCGGCGGTAGCTGGGCTGTATCGCCCATCAGTATCATGGTGCAGCCGGATCCGGAATAGACATATTTAATCAATTGCTGCAACAGTGAACGTCTGAGGTCCCGGTCATCGGATATCATGGCTGCCTCATCAACGACGAATATGGCATCCTCAAGGCGGTTTGGCGCAAGGGTATAACGGGTCTCTCCGGGTTGTCCGCAAGGACGATAGAGGCGTCGATGGATGGTGGAGGCAGGCATTCCTGCAAAAGCGGAGAACACCTTGGCGGCACGCCCTGTGGGAGCCAACAGCACGACCTTCATCCCTGTGCGGTGCAACGCATGCACGAATGCACCCATAAGAGACGATTTGCCAGTACCGGCAAAGCCGTTGAGTACGAACACACCATTTTCCGGACGGCTGAAAGTAAAAAGACTCAATTGCCTTATTAATTCAAGCTGATCCGGCAAAGGGGAGTAGGGGAGTAGACTGAGGATACTCTCGGCAAGCCCTTCCGCCTGCTGTTTTGCTTGAGAGTCGGTAAGCATACCGCAAAGATAACACTTTTTTATGAAAACTATTATATTTTTTGAGAGCTTCTCGCCCGACTTGTCTGATTTGTCTGACCCCTGTCTGACCTGACCATGAGGGACTGCGATATGGAGAGTAAAAAAGAAAGTGCTGAAATTTCAGCTATCTCACTGAAACTTAGCACTTTCCCAATGTGTCGGAGTGAAAGGATTCGAACCTTCGACCCCCTGCTCCCAAAGCAGGTGCGCTAACCGGACTGCGCTACACCCCGAAAGCCGCCCCATTATAGGGCTGACTCTGGTTTTCGGCTGCAAAGTTAGAAAAATTTTTCGACATACAAACTGTTTTTTCCAACTTTAACCATTGAAGCTGTTTCGACTTATTGAAGATATGACTGAATCTTACCAAAGAAATCAGTCGAAATGACTTCGTTGTGAATTTTATAACGGCACAATTTCAAACATGCAAGCCGTTGAAATTGGCTGTGAGATGTCTCAGATGGTCATTTCGCCGCGTATCGGGCGTTCCATGTAGTATTCCACTTGTTTTGGCGTGAGCTGTTGACCGAAGAGGTACATGAGCTTTGTCACGGCAGCTTCGAGTGTCAGATCATGGCCGGAGATGACTCCTGCTTTCTGGAGATGCCATCCTGTAAGATAGCGTTCCTGTTGCACGGAGCCGTTGTTGCACTGCGTTACGTTGACGATCACCAACCCTCTGTCAACGGCATCTTTTATGGCTTTTATGAACCAGGGCTCTATGGGTGCGTTTCCGGCACCATAGGTGCGCAGGACAATGCCTTTTATGCCGGGAGCGTTAAGCAGATAGTTCAGGAGTTCGGGTTTGAGTCCCGGGAAAAGGTCTATGCACAGTACCGATGGGTCAAGCTGGGTCTGAACGTTGAATATACCTGTCTCCTCGTTGGTCTTGAGTGAGTCGTTGTTGTAGCAGATGCCGAGGCCAATTTTCGCGAGCTGCGGATAATTGTTTGACTTGAAGGCATTGAAGTGGTCGGCGCTGTATTTTGTGGAACGGTTTCCCCGCCACAGATAATTCTCGAACAGAATAGCTACTTCCTTCACCATCGGTTCGTCGGAGCCGGGACGGCGTTCTGCGGCAACCTGAAGGGCTGTGATGAGGTTTTCCTCACCATCGGTGCGCACTTCGCCAATAGGAAGCTGGGATCCGGTTATGATTACGGGCTTTTCGAGATTCTCGAGCATGAAGCTGAGTGCCGAGGCCGTATACGCCATGGTATCGGTGCCATGGAGAATGACAAAGCCATCGTATGCGTCGTACTTGTCGCGCAGTATATTGGCAATCTTCTTCCAATGGTCGGGGGTTATGGAAGATGAGTCTATGGGATCCGAAAATTCAAGATGGTCGATATTGAAATCGAGCATGCTGATCTTCGGCACATTGTCTATGAGGTGGTTGAAATCAAAAGGTTCGAGAGTTTTTGATTTGGGATTCTCAATCATACCGATGGTTCCACCGGTATAAATGAGTAGTATCTTGGGTCGTTTGCTGCCAGGCATTGTATGTTCCTGAAAAGGTTTTTTCGGTATTGGGTGCAAATTTAGCAATATGAAATCAACTATGCAAGAAAACCGGGGATTTTTTTGAAAAGAAAGTTAATAGCCGGGGTATAGAGGGCTCCCGGCATGACATTTTGCAGGTGCAACCCTAATTAATTGAGACCTTTCTGTGTCCTGGGTTATCGGCCTCCGCTTGGCGGAGGCAAACGTCATCTTGAGAGCCGTCTCGAAGATGGTACGTTTGTCGTCCGCTATTTAGAGAATGTGAGTTTCAGTTCTCGAGGTACCAGCGGTACAGGGCACGGATGCCGTCGGGAAGTTTCACGGAATGGCGCCAGCCGAGGCTGTGCAGCTTGTCTACGTTGCATAGCTTGCGCATGGTGCCGTCGGGCTTTGTAGCGTCCCAGCGTATGTCGCCTTCAAAGCCAACCGCCTCTTTTACCATCTGGGCTGTCTGGGCTATTGTATGCTCTATGCCTGTGCCGATGTTGATGTGGCAGTTTCTTATGGGCTCTCCTTTCTCTTCACAACGGGCTTTGAGCTGTGGGAAATCTATGTTCTCGAGAATGTAGACGGAAGCATCTGCCATGTCTTCGCTCCAGAGAAATTCGCGCAATGGAGTTCCGGAACCCCAGAGGTCGAGATGGTCACCATAAATTCCGTACTTGTTCAAGGTCTCGACGATGCGGGCTTGGTCTGCGCTACCGTTCACTCTTTCCACAGGGCGTTTGTCGAGGTCTGCACGGAGAGCCTGCCAGTTATCGGTGGCGAGCAGATGTGCCAGATGCATCTTGCGCAACATGGCCGGCAGTACATGTGAATTCTCAAGATGGAAATTGTCGCGCGGTCCATAGAGATTGGTAGGCATTACTGCAATGTAGTTAGTGCCGTGCTGCAGGTTGAAGCTCTCGCACATCTTCATCCCGGCAATCTTGGCTATGGCATACGGCTCGTTGGTATATTCCAGAGGAGAAGTAAGGAGCGCATCCTCCGTCATGGGTTGCGGTGCTTCGCGCGGATATATGCAGGTACTGCCGAGGAACAACAGTTTCTCTACGTCATGATGGAAACTCTGTCCAATCACATTCTGCTGAATCTCAAGATTCTGCCAGATGAAATCGGCACGATACCGGCTGTTTGCCATGATACCCCCTACATGAGCTGCTGCGAGTACAATGACATCGGGTCTTTCCCGGTCGAAAAAGTCTTTTACTGCCTGTTGGTCGAGGAGGTCGAGTTCACCGTGTGTGCGGCCTATTACGTTCTTGTAGCCTTTGGCCTTGAGGTTGGCCATGATAGCCGAACCGACAAGACCACGGTGTCCGGCCACATATATCTTTGAATCTAAGTTCATAGTATTATAGAATATCAGATGGTCAGCGAATAAGGCGTTTCAGCATGAAACGAATGCGTCGGCGCCTCAGTGCTGACTGTTGCTGTGCTATCAGCCCCTGAATGTCTACATCCACTCCCGCCTGTTGCCACACAGGGTTACTCAGTTCTCTGCCTACAAAATAAGCAACGGCTTCGGGAGTCCATGCCATCTCGCCCAATAGCTGACTAATATGGTCGCGCAGCGAGTCGCATAGCTCCTTGTCCACTGCTTCTGTGTCGGAACAGAGACAGCGTTTTATTGAATGGAGCCGCTTGTAGTCGGTGAGGCGGGAGAACTTGAAAGTAAAATAGTCAAGTGTCCAGTCGGCATTTACTCCGGCGAAGTCGGTCAGAACCAGCGAACGCGCCATGCGCAGGTAATTAATGTTCAGAACCTGCACTTCGCCACAGCAGCCGGGATAATCGATTCTGGCGGCCTCTCGGAGCAGTGAGGTGCGGTATAGCTTGTCGCCGCAGAATGGTGTAATACAACTTCCGTTACCCACGAAACGGCTGAGTCTCCGATAGTCATCGCCGGTAAAAGTCTGCCAGTACACCGCTTCCGGATGGCTGGCAATCTTCAGGGGCACTCCGGAGACATATCTCTGGCGGTGCATCTGCACCAGGTCTACGCCGAAGGCCTCGAAAGTATCGGACAG
>CAJMDR010000192.1 GCA_905212215.1 uncultured Porphyromonadaceae bacterium | reverse complement strand
CCGCCGAGGAAAGTTTTTATACTTGCATAGAGCCTGCCGTCTGTTTTTTCACCGCAGAAACAAACTACCGATCGTCACTGTCGCCATTCGGTATAAAGATGGTTGATCGCCTCACGGGTAAGCCTGTCCACCTGGATATTTCCGACGAGCCGATGAAGCGCGGCATAACCACAAACCGCAACACGTTCATACTGGGCCCGTCGGGTAGCGGCAAGTCGTTCTTCACCAACCATCTGGTGCGCCAGTATTACGAGCAAGGCGCGCATATCCTGCTGATTGATACCGGCAATTCATACGAAGGACTGTGCAACCTTATCCATAACCGTACCCACGGCGAGGACGGTGTGTATTACACTTACACGGAGGAAAAGCCGATTTCCTTCAATCCGTTCTTCACCGACGACGGAGTTTTCGATGTGGAGAAGAAGGACAGCATCAAGACGCTGCTTCTCACGCTCTGGAAGTCGGAAGACGACCGCGTGACAAAGACTGAATCGGGTGAGCTTGGCTCCGCGCTGTCTATGTTCCTTGAAAAGATGAAGAAAGACCGCAACATCGTTCCCTGCTTCAACTCCTTCTACGAGTTCATGCGCGACGATTACCGTGCTGAAATGGCACAGCGTCCTATCCCCATCTATAAGCAGGATTTTGACATCGACAACTTCCTGACTACTTTAAGGCAATATTATCATGGCGGTCGCTTTGACTTCCTGCTGAACTCAAAGGAGAACATCGACCTGCTCAACAAGCGTTTCGTGGTATTCGAGATTGACGCTATCCGCGACAATAAAGACCTGTTTCCTGTGGTAACGATTATCATCATGGAAGCCTTCATCAACAAGATGCGACGCTTGAAAGGTATCCGTAAAGTCCTAATATGTGAAGAAGCGTGGAAGGCACTTTCAACCGCTAACATGGCTGAATATATGCGCTATATGTTCAAGACTGTCAGAAAGTATTTCGGTGAGGCTGTGGTGGTTACACAGGAGGTTGACGACATAATATCGTCGCCGATTGTCAAGGAAACCATCATAAATAACTCTGACTGCAAGATACTGCTCGACCAGAGAAAGTATATGAACCGCTTTGACCAGATACAGGAGTTGCTCGGTCTGACCGATAAGGAGAAAAGCCAGATTCTCAGTATAAATCTCTCCAATAATCCGAACCGATTATATAAAGAGGTGTGGATCGGGCTGGGTGGAACGCAGTCGGCAGTGTATGCGACAGAGGTATCGCCGGAAGAATACCTCGCCTATACCACCGAGGAAACGGAGAAGATGCAGGTACTCGCCCGCGCCCGTCAGCTCGGCGGCGACATCGAGGCCGCTATCAAACAGTTAGCCAACGAAAGGAGGGTGAACTGATGTATGAAAGTCAAGCAATCCCTAATATTCATCATTTCAGGTCTGTTCCTTTTCCTCGGCCTCCTCCTTGTATCAGCTTACCGGCTGTTTACAGCCCTAATCAGAATCATTGTGAGTATGGCTCACAGAATACGCTAAATCCACTTAATCCACAATCAAATGAATTTCAAATTATTTATTCTTTCTCTCGTTGCCGCCCTCTTTATGGCAACACCCGCCTTTGCAAAAGGCAAAAAAACGGTCAATAGTGCCGATAACAATGTGTCGTCTGACACTGAACAGGTAGCCGAACATGACATAAATGTCTATGGCGGCAACTATACCGACGGCGACAAATTCGACGGTCTTACCCGCAAGGTCGGTTTCGACCGCATGATACCGCCCCACGCCTTAGAGGTATGCTATGAGAAAACCACGCACATCATCTTTCCGGCAGAGATCACCTATGTCGATTTGGGCAATGAAAACCTCGTCGCCGGACTTGCCGACGGAGCGAAGAACGTGCTGCGTGTAAAGTCAGCCTTCAAGTCCTTCAAGCAGGAAACAAATCTGTCGGTCATTACCGAAGACGGCAGCTATTACACGTTTAACGTGAAATTCGCCAAGGAGCCGCTGTTGCTCAGTGTCGAGATGACGGACTTTCTCCACGACGGCGAATCCGAGAACCGACCCAACAACGCACAGGAGATCTATCTCGAAAAATTAGGCAGCGAGTCGCCGATGCTTGTCAAGCTGATTATGAAGTCTATCCACAAGCAGAACAAGCGCGAAATCAAACATATTGGCTCAAAGCGTTTCGGTGTGCAGTTCCTTTTGAAATCCATATATGCTAATAACGGTTTGCTGTACTTCCACACGGAGCTGAAAAACACCTCCAACATTCCTTTCGATATTGATTTTGTGTCTTTCAAGATTGTGGACAAGAAGGTTATCAAGCGTACAGCCATGCAAGAGCAGATACTTGAACCACTACGCGCCCAGAACTATGTAGTAGTCGTTCCCGCAAAATCCTCTGAACGCACGGTGTTCGCTCTGGAGAAATTCACAATCCCCGACGATAAGCAGCTCGTAATCGAGGTTGCCGAAAAAGAAGGCGGCAGACACCAGTCCTTCATCGTGGAGAATGAGGATATAATTAGAGCCAACGTAATAGATGAATTAAGCATACAGTAACCTATGAGAAAAGCGATAATGATAATCGCTGCCATGCTTGCCCTTTTCACAGGGCAGGCAATGGCCCAGCGATGCCTCCCCGGTATGTCGGCCGTCGAGGTAAAGGCAAATATGACAGACGGTTTCTATACCAGAAATTCCTGCGACTGCGGTTATTCATTCGGAGTGTATTACTCGGTGTTCAAAGGCGGCGCGAACACTTGGATCTTCGGCGGCGAATACCTCCAGACATATAAACCATACGCTGAAAAGGGCCGCATCCCCGTGGCGCAGTTCACGGGAGAAGTCGGATACAATCTCCACCTCGTAAGCGATTATTCACAGACTTTCCACCTCTATGGCGGCGTGTCGGCTCTCGGTGGATATGAAACGGTAAACTGGGGTAAGCGGGTTTTATCAGACGGCTCCACGCTCCACAACGGCGACGCATTTATATATGGCGGCGCACTGACCTTGCAGGCTGATTTCTATATCTCGGATAAAATCGCGCTGACAGCCAATGTGAAGGAAAGGTTTATGTTCGGCAACTCAACGGGGCATTTCCATACGCAGTATGGTGTCGGTGTCAAATTCATAATTGAATAGCCTATGAGATACACAGATAATGACATCCCGACTATCCCGTTGAGGGAGTTTTTGTCAGCTCTCGGAGAAAAACCGGTAAAATCAACAGAGCATTTCAATGTTTACTATCCTCCATATAGGGATGATTCGGAACCGGATTTTGTGGTATATCACACCACAAATCAGTGGCATGATTATGACTCCGACGAGAAAGGAAACATAATAGACCTCGCCAAACTGATGATGAATCCGGCACTTGATAAAAATCCGAAAGCATTTATCGTGAGGTGCATGAATGATTATGAAATCGGTAAAGAGATGCTGGAAAGAAGCTCCCGGCCCGTCGAACCTGTCATAATCAAACTTGACATCAAGAATGTCAGACTGACGGACTTTATGAAGGCACTGGGACAGGAACATCCCGTAGCGGCAGACGGTAATCTCCGCATCTACAAGGCTCCTTATGACTCAAAGGGTGAACCGACAATGGTAATCAATACCGAGACAAACCTATGGCGTGATACTAAGTCCGGCGCCTACGGTGGAATCTATGACCTTGCCTATGAGTTGACGGGTTCATGCAATATGGCAGAGCTTAACCGCTTTATTGCAGGGCAGATGCAAGAATTAGAGAAGTCGAAGGCGGAAAAGGTAGAGCTGCCGAAACAGGAATCACCGAAACCCAAACGCAAAATGCGGTTTTAGTTTATGGATATAGATGCTATCAAAGGAATATCCCTTGTGGATTTCCTGCACCGCCTCGGCTATGATCCGACCTGGCGCGACAGCAAGGGGTTATGGTTTTATGCCCCGTACCGCAACGAGCGTAAGCCGTCGTTTCATGTAAGACCAAGCAAGGGTGTATGGTATGATTTCGGGACAGGCGAAGGCGGCGACATATTCACTCTCGCAGGAGCGTTGTCCGGCAAGACGGATTTCGTTGAACAGGCTCGGTATATCGCCGAAAAGATGGATATGCCCGTGGCAGAGCCTTACAAACCGGTGCCGTTTGTCGAGGAACCGACATTTGAGAATGTGGTAATATCCCGTCTGGAGTCGCCCGCGTTGCTCCGCTATTTAGAACAACGGGGCATACCGAAAGAGATTGCACAACGCTATTGTGTTCAAGTGGATTACACATTACATGGCAAGCACTATTACGCCATCGGCTTTGAGAACAACGCTCACGGCTACGAGCTGCGCAACCCCTTCTTCAAGGGGAGTTATCCGCCAAAGCACATTACGCGAATATCCGGTGGCAATCCGCGCTGCAACGTGTTCGAGGGCTTTATCGACTTTCTTTCGGCTGAACACCTCGGATACAACGACGGCAACGACAGTGTTGTGCTTAACTCCGTGGCTAATGTCGGCAAGGCGATCCCGGTTCTTGCGGAATACCCGCTGATACTGTGCTATCTTGACAACGACACCGCCGGGCGTGCCGCAGTCGCAAGACTGCGCCGCGAGTTCGGCGACAGGGTGAGCGACAAATCCGCGCTCTATCCCGACCACAAGGATCTGAACGACTATCTGCAATCGCTCACACCCAAGAGAACTTCAAAATTGAAACTCTAAAAAACCAGACACGAAAATGAAAAAATCCAATAAAAAATCATTCGGCTTAATCGCCTTCCTCACCCTCGTAATCGCTGCCGTGTGCAGCCTCACATCCTGTTCCGACGACCTCGATGTGCAGCAGTCCTATCCGTTCACGGTGGAAGTCATGCCCTACGGCGACAAAATCACCAAAGGGCAGACAGTAGAACTGCGCTTCGAGATCAAGCCAGAAGGGAACTACGCCAAC
>CAJMDR010000191.1 GCA_905212215.1 uncultured Porphyromonadaceae bacterium | reverse complement strand
CTCAGTCACATAGCCCGCTATGCTCCATCGCCTGCAAGACAAAATCCCCTCGACATGAACGACCCAAAATTCACTTTTATTTTTAAACAACCTCTAAAACAGAAGCGAAGCGGTGGATTCCTAAGTCAGGAGAGGGCGGAAGATTTTATGGCAATTCATTCTGTTGCCGATATTGCCAAGAAAAACGATTTCTCCGCCGGGATGCTATTATAGGGTTGGTCTGAATGGTCAAGCAATCAGCATGGCCGTCCTTCATGTTAAATATGCTTAAATATTGTTGCAGTCATTCTTTGTTTGCTGGAAAGTTCCTATCTTTGCAACCGACATGACAAGGGACATTCATCCATACCTCACCCCGAGAGCCAAGATTCGGCTCAATCTGGACTGGCTGGCAGCCGGCTCGGTGAACGGGGTCATTGTTCTGTAACAAAGCACTTTCACCGAGCCACCGAAGATTGCTGAAGGCATATAAGCCCTCCGTAATTATCAGTGTGCTCATACAGAAAGCCTGATTCAGGCTCGAAAAAAAGTCTTTCCTACTTACAGCCTCCATAAACAAGTCCTCGTTCGCCACCGACAGAATCTATTCTGCCGGATTTTTTCTATAGTACATAAACCAAAATTATAAATTTCACTACATCATGAACCAACTATCCTTACGAAAGATTCTCTACACCGCCCTCGCAGTAGGTGGTATAGGCGTCGTTACGGCGGGGGTCGCAGTCACCGCGCCCTGCCATGACGCAGTTCCGGCAAGGGACTCAGTTCGTGCCCATTCGTACCATGGAAGAAGACACCATGGGTATGCGACCCATGGAATTGCTTCCTGCTCCCAAGGTGACGATGACACCCATGGCTTCGCCAAAACAGGCCGAGAGCGTGCCTACCATCTATGGCTCACTGATTTCATCGAAAGTCGGTTCCGACGGAACAGCCGCCAACGCAAAGGGAATGTGGTCGTTCAACGCCTCCGGGCCAATAAAACGACTAAACACCAACTGCAACGCCACCTTCAGCGGCGCCCCGATGGACAACGGCAATTACTATGCCGTAACCCGTTCCGGGGCAAGCTACTACATTGACCGTTTCACCATCAGCACATGGAAGAGGGCAACCCACACCAAGCTTTCCAACAATCAGCTTGCCGCCAGCGATGTGGCTTACGACCCTACTACCGACATGATCTACGGCTGTTTCTACAACAATACCGGCGATGGTTATGTGTTCGGCCGCGCTGATTACGCCACCCGCAAGCGCTACATAATAAAGCCACTCAGCATCGGCTATAATGCTGTCATGGCTGATCCCTCGGGACAGATATATGCCATCGACATGACCGGAATGCTGATGAAGGTAAACAAAGCTACCGGCGAGACTACCAATATAGGCCACACTTCAGTGACACCGCAATACACATCATCGGCTACCATCGACCCCAATACCGGACGTTGCTACTGGTGTGTGAATCCGGCAAGTGAAAAAGGGTATCTGTATGAGGTCGACCTGACCACAGGCCAGGCGACTTTGCTGCATGAGTTCGTACATTCCGACGAATTCATGGGCATCTTCGTTCCGGAGAATGCACCCGCAGCTGATGCACCGGGCATACCGACAAGCCTCACGGCCACATTCACTTCGGGAGCACTTACCGGCACTGTAGCCTTCACCCTTCCGGAAACTACCAACAATGGGTCTGCCCTTTCCGGAAATATAGACTACATTCTCTGGGTGGACGGTCTCCCCTATGCTGCCGCTTCAGGCGCTGCGGGGACACAAATCTCAGTTCCTGTCACCTTGTCGGAGGCCGGCATGCACTCCATGGTTGTCCGTTGCTCCAATGCCTCGGGCGTCGGCAAACGCGCCAAGGCAAAAGTATTCGCCGGGAATGACACCCCGAAGGCTCCCGCACCCACTCTCAGCCGTGAAGGCGATGTCTTCATCGTGAACTGGCAAAAAGTAACGGCTTCTGTAAACAACGGCTATATCGATCCGTCGCGCTTAACCTATAAGGTAACCCGCCTTCCCGACAATGTAGTTGTGGCCACCGCCACTCCTGACACCGTGGTGAAGGATACCGTCAAGGCGACTCCGGGACGAGTGATAGCATACCAGTACCGTGTTTCAGCCACTTTCGAGGGCAACGAAGGCGCAACAGGAACCACTTCGGTATATCCTGTTGGCGAAATTGCCGCACCATGGTCGGAAGGCTTCGACAATGCTGAGTCCCTCAACAATTTTATCATCCTCGACTCCAACTCCGACGGTGTTACCTGGAAATATTCGCCCAGCATGTCGAGCGCATACATCACCGATGCCAAGGTAAAGCATGACGACTGGCTCATCTCCGCCGCGATACGCATGGAGAAGGGAGTGAAATACAAGCTTGCCTTCGAGGCAATGGCCAGCTTCAACCCCGAGAGAATCGAGGTGCGCATGGGGCGTGCCGCCACCCCTTCGGCCCTTACCACCGAGCTGGTGCCTCCCACCGATCTTGAAGCCGACTTCTCGCTGAAGCCCACTGTGCCGGAGTTCACCGTGTCCGAGAGCGGACTCTATTACATAGGCTGGCATGCCATCTCAGACGCAAATGCCTTCTATCTCTATGTGGACAACATCACCCTCACCGACGATGCAAACCATGAGGTGGACGCAATAACCCCGCCTTACCTGCAGGAGTTCTCGGAATCCGCCGCTCTGAAAGACTTCACCATCATTGACGGCAACAATGACGGTTTCATGTGGAATGTAGACAAAGGTGAGGCTCGAGTAATGAGTGGCAGCGACCTCAACGACTGGCTCATTTCTCCGCCTATGGCTTTGAAGGCCGGCAACAGGTATGATGTCTCTCTGCTCGCACACAGCTACATGGAGGAACAGCAGCCCTCCTATCTGGAACTCCGCGTGGGTACAACCCTGTCGGTAGACTCCATGAAGAGCATCCTCATCCCCGCCACGGCAATCAACAACCCGACTGTTCCGGTCAAACTGTCGCAATTCTTCGCTCCGGAAACTGACGGCAAATATTACATTGCCATACATGCCTACGGTCCCACCAACGGTATCTATGTAGACAACTTCCGCGTGGCTGCTCCCGTCACCGCCGCCTCTCCCGCAGCACCTACAGAATGCAGTATCACTCCGGCTCCCTACGGAGAGCTGAAAGGTACCGTGAAATTCAAAGTTCCCGCGCTGACAGTCGGCGGAGAGAAACTGCAGAGCCTTGAAAAAGTGGAAGTAATGCTTGGCGACAGCGTGGTGCATACCTTTACCGCCCCGCAACCCGGCGCAGCTCTTGACTGTGAGGTGACAGTACCGGAATCCGGCACACATAACTTCGCAATCACCGCCTTT
This sequence comes from uncultured Porphyromonadaceae bacterium, assembly GCA_905212215.1. Lineage (GTDB taxonomy): Bacteria > Bacteroidota > Bacteroidia > Bacteroidales > Muribaculaceae > Lepagella. Next base: position 1,560 of record CAJMDR010000191.1, on the reverse strand, counting down.
AATGCCGCGGGAGCCGGCATCCCCGCAGAACTGTCGGAGTATATAGGCATCAACATACCGTCCAATCCCACCAATGTGGAGATGACGGAAGAAGGCAACACAGGAAAGGTAACCATCACCTGGAACGCCCCGAAGACCGACATCAAGGGCAATCTGATTCGTCCGCAAGGACTGATGTACATAGTAGGCGAGGTAGTCAACGGCCAGGCCGTACTGCTTGCCCGCGACATCGCCGACACAACCTTCACCGTCCAGGCGGTAGCACCCGGCGAGGACCAGAAGTACAAGACTTATGTTGTATTCGCCTCCAATGCCGCAGGCATGAGCCAGGGCATGACCTCAAACGCTCGACCCGTTGGTAAGCCATATGCCGTTCCTTATAAGGAATCATATCCCAATGGCAGAGCGCAGCATCTTGCCGTAACTAACGTGATACAGCCTCAGGGAAGCTGGGCGACTTACAACAACGGCACCCTTGATGTTTCGGCACAGGACAATGACAACGGCTTCTGTGGTTTCACCGGAGCAAATCCCGGAGCCGCGGGAGCAATGTTCACGGGCAAGATAGATCTTGTAGGTCTGGATAAACCGGAACTGTCGTTCTTCGCCTACAACCCGTTCAACAACAACACCAACCTGATTGCCATTCAGTTACTTGACCCCGACGGCAACGTTCATAACCTGTTCCAGAAGTCGCTCGCCGAAATCGGCACCGCAGGATGGAACAAGGTCACCGTACCTCTGAAGCAGTTCAAGGGCAAGACGGTTCAGCTCGCCATCGCCACTTACACGAATTCCTACACCAACTCGCTGTTCGATAACTTCACTATCGATAACTCGTTGGGCGTTGACGGTCTGCTTCTTGACACACCCACAGTGACAGGACGCCAGGGCGCCATCGACATCGTCGGCGCGGCAGGGAATACCGTCACCGTCAGCGACATGCAGGGCTGCATACGCTATTCCGCCAAGGCGGACGAGACACTCACCATTCCCGTATCAGCTGGCGTTTACCTCGTCAAGATAGGCACCCACAATTACAAAGTAATGGTGAAATAACTCTCAAGAATGGGCACCGGACGACTCATTACCATGAACGTCAAATAACTCATTATAGCATTCTAACAAAAGGCTGCGCCGTAAATTCTACGACGCAGCCTTTTTCCGGCTATGAGAGGATGTGCAGGTTATTTGTTGGCTTCAAGTGCGCGTTTCACGAAATCCTCTTCCGAAATTTTCATCTTTACCTTAGGTTTGCTGAGGTCGTTGGTGATTTTCGCCGAGAACTGCACATTGAAGGATTCACCGGGTGCGGGATCCTTGCTCTTCGCCGACACAGAACGATAGCCGTCGGGTACGGTTCCGTCGGAACTGTTTGGAAAAGTCTCCGTGCAGGTAAGGGAATAGTCGGAGGCGGAAAGAGGAATCGGAGAGTTGTTCGCTACAGTGCATGAGAGTGGCACATCCGAGCCTTCTCCAAGTGTGGAAGGAACACTTGTCTTATTGCCGGGAGTATTTGTTATGGCGTTGGCATACAGTTCCTTCAGATCGGCGGCGAGG
>CAJMDR010000190.1 GCA_905212215.1 uncultured Porphyromonadaceae bacterium | reverse complement strand
TACAAGTTCCGCACCATGGTGTCGGGCGCAGAGGCCGACGGCCCTCAGCTGAGCCACGACAACGACAGCCGCGTAACGCGCTTAGGGCGAATCCTGCGCAAATACCGTATTGACGAACTCCCTCAGTTCTGGAATGTGCTTCGTGGTGAGATGGCGCTCGTAGGACCAAGGCCGGAACGAGCTTATTTCATAGAGAAAATACTGCCGATAGCGCCCTATTACACCCTGCTTCAACAAGTCCGTCCGGGACTGACATCATGGGGTATGGTGAAATTCGGATATGCCCGGTCAGTAGAGGAGATGGTAGAACGGAGCCGCTACGACCTGCTTTATGTAGGTAACATGTCCCTTACTGTTGACATGAAGATTCTGATATTCACCATCCGCACCGTATTCACGGGCAAAGGCATGTAGGGCAATGGCATATCGCGAGACAGACAACCGATTCACCCGATGGTGGTTCCGTGTGGTGACATGGCGCGACAACCATATCAGCGAGAAAACGCTTCTGCTCATTCTCAGTCTGGTAGTTGGTGCCTTGTGCGGTGTGGCGGCGCAATTGCTGAAATACCTAATCCATATTATTCATCATCTGCTCACCGGACGTTTCTCCATCACTTCGGCAAACTTCATGTATCTGGTGCTTCCATGCATCGGCATACTGCTGGTGACGTTGTTCGTGAAGTATGTGGTACGCGACAATATCAGCCACGGAGTGACGAGGGTTTTATATGCCATCTCGCAGCGTAAATCGCGGTTGAAGAGCCGAAACATCTACGGCACGATAGGCGCTGCGTCGGTAACGATAGGTTTCGGCGGCTCGGAGGGACCGATAGTGCTTGCGGGAGCGAGCATTGGCTCCAATGTGGGCCAGATGTTCCGCCTCTCGCCCAAGCTGCTCATGATACTCGTGGGCTGCGGTGCTGCGGCGGGCATAGCAGGTATTTTCCGCGCTCCTATAGCCGGAATGCTGTTTACTCTGGAAGTGCTGATGATAGACCTTACGGGCGCTACGGTTATGCCGTTGCTCATCTCTTCCATCACAGGCGCTACGGTGGCTTACTGTCTGGAGGGATACAGCGCCGAGTTCTTCTTCACCCAAAGCGAACCTTTCGTTACCAACAAGATTCCTTACGCTCTGCTTTTGGGTGTCTTCACAGGGTTTGTGAGCCTTTATTTCTCGAAGGCAGTCATGACGATGGAAGGCTTCTTCGGACGCATCTCGTCACGGCCATTGAAGATATGCATCGGCGGCGCCATGCTCGCTTTGCTGATTTTTCCCGCCGCTGTATGGCGAAGGTTATGACTCCATCAACCATCTGTTGGCAGGAGACACTACATCTATCCTCGACGGCTCCATCTTCTTCGCTGACCGCAACTCGCAATGGGTGGTGGCAGGCTTCATCGCAATGATTATCCTCACCAAGGCCTTCGCCACCTCAGCCACCAATGGCGCAGGAGGTGTGGGCGGTACTTTTGCGCCTTCGCTCTTCGTGGGTGCGCTCAGCGGCTTTCTCTTCGCCGGAATATGCAATTATCTCCCCTTCGGCATTGAATTGAGCGCTCAGAACTTCGCGCTGTTAGGGATGGCGGGAGTCATGGCCGGTGTGATGCATGCGCCACTCATGGGCATCTTCCTCACCGCCGAAATGACAGGCGGCTATGACCTTTTCCTGCCTCTGCTTATCGTCTCCACTCTCAGCTACGGCACCGTACGTCTTTTCCAGCCATATTCCCTCTACACCATGCGTCTGGCAAAACAGGGAAACCTGATGACGCACCAGAAAGACAAGACTGTGCTTACTCTGCTAAAAGTGGACAACCTCATAGAGACCGATTTCATCTCCGTCCACCCCGACATGAACCTCAAGCAGATGGTGGACAGCGTGGCCCGTTCCAGACGCAATCTTTTCCCGGTTACAGATTCCAACGGAATGTTGTTGGGGATTGTATTGCTTGACGATATACGAAACATCATGTTCCGCTCAGACCTCTACCACAAGATGCATGTGCGCAAGTTCATGTCACGCCCACCGGCAGTGATAGAGGTAGACGACAAAATGGACCATGTGATGGATGCCTTCGACAAGACGAATGCCTGGAACCTGCCTGTGGTGAAGAACGGCAAGTATCTTGGGTTTGTGTCGAAATCCAAAATCTTTAATTCCTACCGCAGAGTGCTGAGGCATTACTGCGACGACTGAAGCTGACATTTTTTACCGCCTTTAACCATGAAAATAATATTCTTCGGCACACCTGAATTTGCGGCTTACAGCCTCGGAGCCATTCTTAATGCCGGCTACGAGGTAGCAGCCGTGGTGACGATGCCCGACAAGATTGCCGGACGAGGCCATAAGCTCCTTCAAAGCGATGTCAAGAAACTCGCTCTCCAACATTCCCTGCCTCTGTTGCAGCCACGGAATCTAAAGGACGAGGAATTCATAAAAGAGCTAAGAAGTTTCAACGCCGACCTCTTTGTGGTGATAGCGTTCAGGATGCTTCCGGAAGCGGTATGGACCATGCCTCCGCTTGGTACTTTCAACCTCCAGGCGTCGCTGTTGCCGCGTTACCGCGGTGCCGCGCCGATAAACCGCGCCGTAATGAACGGTGAGACCGTTTCGGGTGTGACCACATTCTTCTTGCGCCATGACATTGATACTGGCGACATCATACAACAGCGAGAAGTGGAGATACATCCCGAAGAGAATGCCGGAGATCTTCACGACAAGCTCATGGTTTTAGGTGCCGACATGGTAGTGGATACTTTGGCGGACATAGAAAAAGGTACTGTCAGGTCGCATCCTCAACCGGAAGGTGAATTCATCCCGGCACCTAAGATTTTTAAAGAGGACTGCCGTATTATATGGGATAATCCGGCCGAAAAAGTGCATAACCAGATACGTGGCCTCGCACCTTATCCGGCAGCTTTCACCAACATGGTTCTGGAACATAAAGGAGAAATCGAGCTGAAAATATTCCGCAGCCGCATTGCAGAAGATATGCAGTCTATGGTACCCGGCGAGATTCACATTGAAAAGAACAGACTGTTTGTAGGTACAGCTACCGCTCCATTGGAAATTCTCAACCTGCAGCCTGCGGGTAAACGCGCCATGGAGACAGATGCTTTTCTGCGTGGCTATACCCCTGTAAAAACCGTCATGCCATGAAACCATCGGCCGAGATAGCAGCTTCATTGCTTTCACAGCACGGCATACGGCATGTAGTGCTGTCGCCCGGTTCGCGCAACGCACCTCTCATGCTGGCTTTGCAGGAAGAGCCGGAGCTGAAGCTGACTGATGTCATTGACGAAAGAGCAGCTGGCTTCGTAGCCTTGGGTCTTGCCAGACAAAGCCGCACTCCCGTAGCTCTTGTATGCACTTCGGGAACTGCATTGCTGAACTATGGTCCAGCCACGGCAGAAGCATTCTATCAAGGCATACCGTTGATTATCCTGTCGGCTGACAGGCCAATGCAATGGATTGACCAGGATGACAGCCAGACCATACGTCAGGTCGGAGCTTTGGGAAATGTAGTGAAAGGCTCGTTCGACATTCCTGATTTCACTCCCGATGACGCCGAGATGCGATGGTATGCTTCACGCACCGTCAACGAAGCCATCCTGCTCAGCACATCACGCAAGCCTGGTCCGGTACATGTCAACCTCCAATATAACGCCCCATTGGTTACGGAAGAGAAATTACCGTTTCCGCCTCATACCGTACAGATGCTTCAGGGCAACAACGAGCTTGACATAGCTACTTCACGCAGGTTAGGGGAACGGCTGCCCTACAAAAAAGTACTGTTGGTGGCCGGGTATCTGTCGCCATCCGACTCCATGACGCGGATTCTGGACCGCTTCCACACATTACAGAATGTAGCCATTCTGCCAGAAGCGCTTGCAAATCTTCATTTAAAAGAGTTGGGAGGAATTGACAAAATTCTTTCCGGTCTTGACAGCGCTACATTACAGAGTCTGTTGCCGGATGTTGTCATAACCTTTGGCGGCGCTTTGCTGAGCCGTAAGGTAAAGGAATGGCTTCGCTCCGCTCCCTCATCCATGGAGCACTGGAGTCTGGATCAGGCCGACAGCCTCGCCGACTGTTTCAGGCATCTCACATTGAAAATCACAGCCAATCCCGTGCAGTTCTTCTCACGGTTAGGACGGTCAATGTCAAAAATGTCCATACAGTCGGACTATGCCGCACAATGGAAAAAAGCCGAAAGACAGGCAGCAGCATCCGCAGAGAAATTCATGCTGTCGGCACCATGGTGCGACCTCTATGCCCACCGCCTGGTTTTCAACTGCATTCCCAAAGACTGGAGCGTTTTCTGTTCCAACGGCACCTCTGTGCGCTATGCCGAACTTTTTGCAAGCCCCATGCAGCAACAGTTGCTATGCAACCGAGGCACAAGCGGCATAGAAGGCTGTACCGCCACTGCCGTTGGCAGCTCTTTGGCTTATTCTGGTACTACCTTGCTCATTACCGGCGACATGAGTCTTCGCCATGACCTCGGTGGTCTAAGCCTGCGTTGCATTCCGGACAGGTTCAAGGTAATAGTATTCCGAAACGGAGGCGGCGACATTTTCCGCTTCATCCAGACTACTTCGGCGGTTAAAGGCCGTGAAGAACATTTTACTTGCAAGGAACTTTGCAACGATTCTGTGGAATCATTGGCAAAGGCATTCGGTTTCAATTACCTCTATGCCGACTCCACGTTCTCACTGAAAATCACCATTGATTCTCTTCTCCATTCCCAAGGCAAGACATTGCTAGAGATAGATACCTCAATAGTAGACAACGCCTCTATCCTCGCCGATTTCCTTTCACGATATAAAAATTAACACCTCAGCATATAATGAAGTTGTTTCGACTTATTTCTTTGTTAAGATTTAGCCAGATATTCGAGTGGAT
>CAJMDR010000189.1 GCA_905212215.1 uncultured Porphyromonadaceae bacterium | reverse complement strand
ACCTTGGCAAATTCTTCTGCCGGAAGATCGAAGATGGCTTCTATCTGTCCACGTACAACCTCATTAAAAGTGCCGTTCTCGCGTTCTTCAAGCACTTCGCCTACACAGAAAATAGGTTTCAGCCCGTTGGCAAGTGCCATTTTTACCTTGGCGAGGAGCTGTTCGTTGTTCTCACCGAAATACTGGCGGCGTTCGCTATGGCCGATGATGACATACTGAGCTGTTGTTGATGCAACCATAGCGGCGCTGATTTCGCCTGTATAAGCACCTTTTTCATGTTCGGAGCAATTCTCGGCACCGAGTGCGACCAGTTTCTGGTCTATGACGTCGGCTACGGGACAGAGATGGGTCGAGGGTACGCAGATTACAACTCCGCAATTTACCGGGCGTCCGGTAAGGGCAGAATTTATTTCTTTGGCAAGTGCCACTCCCTCGGGAACTGTGGTGTTCATTTTCCAGTTGCCGGCTACTATCTTCTTTCTCATTGTCGTTACTTATTAAGCTGTTCAATGATTTGATTTGCAGTGACACTTTAACCTTGTGGTCAAAGGTCACGACATATTATTGTGCAAAGTTAACATTATTTCTTGTAACTGCCAAAAGGTTTTGCAAACTCATGCTCTTGAATTTCGTTAATATTTTGAAGGCGATTACTGAGTTGTAGGATTCGAGAAATTTCGCTACCTTTGCACCGTTTAAGCGCCTTATAAAAATACATGAAAAATGTAACTCCGTAAATTTAGGGCGTTTAGCTCCTCTGAACTGTTATGAAGCTGAAATTGAGAACTCTGGTTATCGCCATGTTGGCAATGGCTGTGATGATTATCATGGCTGTTCCTGTTGCCATGGGTGCAAAACCCAAGGCTCCTTCCTATACTATTGTAATTGATCCCGGGCATGGAGGTAAGGATCCGGGAGCTCAGTCTAATGGCGTCAATGAAAAGGACATAAACCTGAAAGTGGCTGAGAAATTAGGTGAGTTCCTCAAGAAAAACATCAAAGGAGTGAAAGTAATATATACCCGTAGTAATGACGAATATGTTTCGTTGCAACAGAGGGCAGAGATTGCAAATAACGCCAAGGCAAACCTGTTTGTCTCGATTCATGTGAATTCCGCAGATGTGACAAATCCCCGGAGAGCTTCCCTGACCGGTTCTTCAACTCATGTTTATGGTAAAGGTTCCGGTAATAACGGTGATTTGGTAATACGTGAGAATGGCGCGGTGAAGTATGACGGCAATAATAAAGGCGCCGAGGTGGAGATAACGGTTAAAAGCAACGGTTCCGGCAGCAATATGGAACGCACCGAAGCGTTGGCCGAAGATATATTGAACCAATTGAAAGATGTTGCTGGACGTAAATCGCGCGGAATGACCCATGAGCCGTTTTATGTGTTGAAAGCGACATCTATGCCGGCAGTACTTGTGGAGCTTGATTTTATTTGTAATCCTAACGCGGCTAAATATCTGACCTCCAAATCAGGACAGAATAAACTTGCCAAATCGCTGTTTAACGCCATAAGGACTTATTATAAGAAAGACCTTGGGTATATGGCAAGTCATCCGGTAGAAGATGATCAACCAGAGATACAGGTAGATGGTGTTACTTATGTTGGCGATGGCTATGCCATAATTGGTTCAAGACCATCTCCTGAACGAAAGATCAACGGCAATGGAAAGACTACTGCCGCTCATAGGCAGAGTGGTAACAGACGTCGTTCGGTAGCAGGCAGAGAGGCTTCCATTGGAAATACACGTACCCAGGCATCTGTCAACGTTCGAACACATGTCGAACCTCAGGCTTTGGCAAACCGTCCGGCACAGGTACCACAGCAGACTACTCAGGTGGCGCAACAGTCTGCTCCGGCAAAGGAAACCCAAAAGGGTAAGGTTAAAAATGACAAGAAATCTAAGCCCGGAAAAGCAACCAAGAATGTCAAGCAAAACGGCAAGCAGGTAGAAACTACTGCTCACCATTCAGGCAAGAATGCCAAGGTGAACCGAACTCCGGCTCAAAGGAGAGCATCGACAACTTCTACGCAGCCGACAGCGCAACCTGTAGTTCAGTCAAAACCGGCTGTCCGTCAGGCTTCCAATGGCTCAACATCAAAACCGACAAAGAAAAAGGATGCAAAAACAGCTCAAAATGCTGTAGAGTCGAAGAAGGTGGTGAAACCGACAGAGCCAAAAAAGGAAACAAAAAAAGCGCCTGAAAAGAAGAAAGAGACTCAACAGGCCCAGAAAAAGAAAGAGGATAAAAAGAAACCTAAAGGAAACAAGGCCACAAAGGTATCTGCTCCCGCCCAAAGTGTAGCGGTTTCGCAGCCGGTAAATTTGCCATCGACCTCAAATGGCCGTAAACCTAAATTAAATCGTAATGTCCATTAATGAAGTTTCCAATGGATAGACCTTAATATTCCTGGAGACGACAAAGGATTTCGTTTTAAAACATAAGTGAAGCTATGAAAAAAGGTAAGTATCTATCGAAAGAATTGGTTATAGGAGCCTCGGTGATAGTAGCCTTGGCAATTCTGTTTTTCGGTATCGACTATCTGAAAGGCATTAACCTGTTCAAACCGGTTAACTTCTATTATGTGAACTACGATCGCGTCGACGGACTGGAAATAGCAGCTCCCGTAACAATAGACGGTTATAAAGTAGGACAGGTTAGAGAGATAGAGTTCAATTATGATAAACCGGGAAAGATAAAGGTACTTTTAGCGCTTGACCCAAAGCTTCATCTGCCACAGGGTACAAGAGCTGTCATAGCGCAGAGCATGCTCTCGGGAGCTTCTATCCAGATTCTTTTAGGACAATCTACGGCAATGATACCTGTCGGTGGAGAAGTAGAATCTCATTCCACTACCGATCTGATGGCAACGGTTTCTGATCAGATAGTTCCGTCCGTAACAAGCATCCTGCCTAAGGTAGATACCCTTATGGCTAATCTTAATATGCTTACAGCCCATCCTGCTATCTATCGTTCTTTGGGACGCATAGAAGGTGTAACGGAGAATCTTTACAGAGGTACCTCTTCCCTGAACACTACCTTAGGCATAGTAGATGGATATATTACATCCTATACCCCCGGGGTATTGGGTCGTGTTAACAGCATTGCTACTCACCTCGATACCATAACGTCCGACCTGACTTATTTCTCATCGACTCTCCGCGACCTTCCGCTTGATCAGTCGGTATCGAACATCAACGCCCTTACTGAAAGGCTTGTAGCATTTTCCAATGCTTTGAACAATGAGAAGTCTACGTTAGGCCTTTTGCTCAATGACCCGCAGCTTTATAACAATCTCTGTCAGGTCAGTGCAAGTGTGGATTCGCTCATTATTGACATCAAACGGAACCCGAAGCGTTATATATCCATCAAACTTCTCTAACCCTTAATAATAAACTAACAAACGTCCGAACGTTTTATGCCGGCACAGTCTGTAATGACAGCTACATCCGTAACACCGCAGCAACGGTGGAATTCGTTTATGGAACATATACAGACTGCCATAGGCAAAGAACTTTTCGACGCTTGGTTCTCCGATACGTATCTCGCTTCATACGAAGAGAACAAGCTCATTATCAATGTCCCGTCGGACTATGTGCGTGACCTTTACGAGAACCGTTTCAGCGAGCCTTTTTTCAATGCCCTTGACAAAGTCTTCGGAACAGAGACTGAAATATATTATAACATTGGCATTGTAAAAGATGATGTATCGAGCCAGGTGCGCGTCGCCGCATCTCCGGCAGCAAGAGGACGTAAGATGGCTCAGGCCGCCATTGAAGGTAACGGTTCTGCAGAAGGCGAAATTCAGGAAATTCCTTCAGGTCTGAATCCGGCATATACGTTTCAGAATTATTGTGTCGGCGACAGCAACCGTCTGCCATATACCATAGCCAAGGCTATTGCCGATCATCCGGAACGCAATGATTTCAACCCTTTCTTCCTCTATGGTCCGGTAGGTGTGGGTAAGACTCATCTGATTCAGGCTATAGGAATGTCGCTGAAAGAGCGTAACCCACGTAGCCGTGTGCTCTTTGTGAGCATGAGGAATTTTCAGAACCAGTATCAGGTGGCTATTCTGCAGGGAAAGGTGCCCGACTTCATAAATTTCTATCAGACAATAGATGTATTGCTGATAGACGATATTCAGGAACTAAGCGGCAAAAAGGGTACCATCGATACATTGTTCCCTATTTTCAACTATTTGCATGATAGCGGGAGGAAACTGATTTTTACCTGTGACCGGCCGCCATCGAGTCTTGAAGGAATTATTGACCGACTCATAGACAGATTCAAATGGGGTTCTACAGAGATGCTCCCGAAGCCTGATCTGGAGTTACGAAAGAACATACTTCGCCATAAAGCGGAAGCCGGCAGTCTGGAGTTGCCGGAACGTATCATAGACATAATTGCAGAGAACGTAACGGGATCTGTCCGTGAGCTGGAAGGTGTGATTGCGGCACTTATTCTCAGGGCTGTGGAACTCTCTGTTCCAATTACTGAGGAATTGGCATTGCAGGAAGCTCAGAAAATGGCAAAGCCACGTGTCAAGTCAATCAACTTTGACATGATAGTGGACTGTACCGCCGACTGCTACAAGATAAATCCTGATGTAATTTTCTCCAAGAGCAAGGTACGAGACATTGCTGACGCCCGTCAGGTTATAATGTATCTTGCGTTCAACATGTTGCCTCTGTCATTGAGTGCCATATGGCAACGTCTTAAAAGAAGCCACTCGACCGTTCTTCACGGAATCAAGACCGTAAAGAATCGTCTGCCGTTAGAGAAAGATCTTAGAGATTCTCTTGATTGGATTAAGGCAGAACTGGAGAAATAGAATAAGAGGTTGTTTAAAAATAAAAGTGAATTTTGGGCGTCTGTTTTTTATAGGCAAAAACCTTTTAAGCCGCAGGAGCATAGCGGGCTATGTGACTAAGGCG
>CAJMDR010000188.1 GCA_905212215.1 uncultured Porphyromonadaceae bacterium | reverse complement strand
GATAGATGGCTGAAGATTGACAAAGAGAATAAATCATTAGCTCAACTTCAATATTTTTGGAATTCGTAAATAAGTGGAAACAACTTCATTGTCATATGAGCATTAATAATTAATTTTGCAGTCAAAGAGAAGATCCATGGCTATAGACAACAACGAGAATCTTGGGCCGATGAAGCTGATATTCAATTATAATAATGTGTTTTACAGCTTCTTTTACGACGATGTAAGTGGCTGCATACACCGTTCCCGCGAGTATGCACTAAATTATGTCTATTCAGGTGAAATGATTCTGGACAATGGCTCAGAGAAAATCCATGTGCGCAAGGGTGAGTGCGTTTTCATTCCACGCGACCACCATATCACCATGTATAAGAAAACTTACAACGGTGAGAGATATTGCGGTATTTTCCTAATGTTTACCCGTAAATTTCTCAGGGAGATGTACAGTAAACTGGCTTTGAACAGATATAAGAGAACCGGTGAAAAAATAAACAGTGGAGTCATCAAGTTGCCTAATACCGTAGAACTCGCCAGCTTATTCGCCTCTATGACCCCATATTTCGACCCTGACGTCAAGCCAAAGGATCATTTCATGGAACTCAAACTACAGGAAGGACTGATGGCACTTCTTGCTGTAGATGAACGTTTCATCCCCACTATGTTCGATTTCAACGAACCATGGAAAATTGACATTCTCGACTTCATGGAAGAAAATTTTGCAAGCGACTTGAGTCTGAAGGAAATCGCACATTATACAGGACGTAGTCTTGCAACTTTCAAACGTGACTTCAAGAAAATCAGCGACCTGACACCCGAAAAATGGCTGATAAAGAAAAGACTTGAAAAAGCATATGAATTGATGAAATCAGGAAAGAAAAAAGTGGTGGATGTCTACGCCGAAGTTGGTTTCCGAAACCCGTCGCATTTCTCCACTGCATTCAAAAAAGAATTCGGCATAGTCCCTACCGCAGTCATGGGATAAAAATCAATTCTGAACTTTTCAGAAACTAAATTTGAGCCGCACAGCAATTCAGTTGTGCGGCTATCTTCATAATTTTGCACTGTTTAAACAATAACATTCGACTTGTTTGCAAAGTTCGCAAGCAAAAACGATGCGAGGAAGTTGGTCTATTTCGGACGGATACCATTCGACAATGAACGGCAGAAACCCATTGTCTGGTAATCAATACGAATAACCATAGAACCTTAAAAATTTCAGTTATGACAGAAAAAAGACAAGGAGTATTTGATCTTTCTTCAGGTACTAACGGTTTTCCACCCCCAATAATACTAAGCAATGGAAATGAGATGCCTGTCATTGGTCTTGGTACGTATAGTCTGCGAGGTAAGGAATGTGTGGAAGCCGTTCTTTCGTCCATCATGTCAGGGTACCGGAAATTTGATACCGCAAGTTTCTATGCAAACGAGGAGGAAGTAGGCATGGCCATAAGGAAGGCTGTAAAAGAAAACATGGTAAATAGAGAGGACATTTTTGTTGCCACAAAATTATATCCCAACGAATTTGCCAATGCAAAAGCATGTATTGAGAATTGTCTCAGCAAACTCGATTTAGGTTATATCGACCTTATGCTCCTCCATCATCCCGGTTCACATGATGTAGATGCATACAACACCATGGAACGTTATGTAAAAAATGGAATGATTCGTTCTCTCGGCGTTTCCAACTTTTACATCAAAGAGATGGAAGATTTTATTAAACAGGTTAATGCCAAGCCTGTTCTTGACCAGATAGAAGTACATCCTTACTATCAGGACAAGGATGTGGTAAGATATCTGCATGAAACAGGAATAGTTGCAGAAGCCTGGTATCCTTTCGGGGGACGCGGTTTCAACGCTGAACTGATGAAAGAGCCTGTTATCATGAATATTGCACGGAAATATGGCAAGTCTTTACCGCAGATTATTCTCCGGTGGGATTTACAGAATGGTGTCGTAGCAGTTCCTGGTTCAAGTAATCCTCAGCATCAGAAACAGAACTTATCCATCTTCGACTTCGAGTTGACGCCCGAAGAAATGCATAATATTGACGCCCTGGAAAGGCGCGAAAAACATGACTGGTATTGAAAAGCAACGGAATGAGTACTAAACAAATACTGATAGCCGGGTTGTTATGTCTTTTGACATCGCAGGCTGTCACTTACGCCAACAACACAAACGAAAACAGAAACAATATGGAAAAACTGACTTTGACAAAGGAGTGGGACAAGACTTTCCCTAAAAGCGACAAAGTCGACCACAGCAAAGTAACGTTCGTCAACCGTTACGGCATAACTCTTGCTGCCGATATGTACAAGCCTAAAGGCGCCAAAGGCAAATTGCCGGCAATAGCAGTTTGCGGCCCCTTCGGTGCGGTAAAAGAACAAGCGGCTGGTTTGTACGCTCAGGAAATGGCAGAAAGAGGCTTCCTGACAATAGCCTTCGACCCCTCGTTCACTGGAGAAAGCGGCGGTATGCCACGTTATATGACTTCGCCCGATATAAACACCGAAGATTTCAGTGCTGCCGTGGACTTCCTTGTGACTAATCCTGATGTAAATCCGGAGAAAGTCGGTATCATCGGCATCTGCGGATGGGGAGGATTAGCTGTAAATGCTGCAGCTTCAGATCCTCGAATCAAGGCCACCTTAGCTTCTACAATGTATGACATGAGCCGCGTTACTGCTAACGGATACTTCGATGCAGATGACAGCGCTGAAGCACGCAATGCACTCCGCGAACAATTGGCAACTCAGCGCACCGAAGATTACATCAATGGTACTCCTAAACTTGGAGGTGGTGTGCCCGATGTATTACCCGACAATGCCCCCAAGTTCCTACGCGACTATTACGACTATTACAAGACCAAGAGAGGCTACCATCCCCGCTCGCTCAACTCCAACGGTGGACGTAATGCAACATCTGCCATCCCATGGATAAACTTCCCGCTGATGAGCCGAGCCGGAGAAATAGAGAACGCCGTCATGATTCTCCACGGAGAGAAAGCTCACTCTTTCTATTTCGGTAGCGACACTTATAAGAAACTGACTGTCACTCCCGGCAAGGACAACAACAAACTTTTCATGGTAGTACCGGGTGCAAGCCATACTGACCTCTACGACCAGAAAAACATAATACCCTTTGCTGCCATACAATCCTTCTTTGAGGAATATCTCGGCAAATAAAGCCCAACAAGCCCTACCAACGAGGGTGTGCCATCGCAATTATGGCACAACACCCTCGTTGTGTTATATAACCTCGTTGTGTTATATATAAGGTGATTTCTGAGAGTGTTGTCAGAAAGGATGCAGATGCTCCTTTATTGCATATCTTCAAACGTTAGTAAATCAATTCTATTTTACCCTTGTGGATATAGAAACCTCTTGATGAAGGTTTATCTTCATATTTTCTTCCTCTAAGGTCATACCATACCTTGTTCTCTGCAGGATCGTCAGGTATCCCTGCCACTCCTTTATGCTTGGTGGCAAAGCCGGCTATGATGCCGAGGGCCTTAGTCGCTCTTCCTGTAGTAGAATCGAACAATGGTGCATTATACCATCCGGAGAGTGTGGTGTTAAACGCATTGTACTCCATCCACCACCAGAACAGGCCTGTCACCTTGTCATATTGCTTGAGGGTGTTTACCAGAGCAGTAGCGAAGAGTGCCTGCCCGGCATCACTATATGGCCATTTGCCGCTGAAATCATGTTCTGTTCCCGGCACTGCCCACTTATAGCTATAGCCGGTTTCCACAATCATAATATCCTTGTCTGGATAACGTGTCTGCATGGTGGATAGAGCCGATGACAGCACAGACATATCACCATGGAAATAAGGATAATAGCTCAACCCTATGATGTCATAATTCACATTCATGGATTTCATCTTATCGTAGAAATTCTTCAGAACATTAACCTGTGCCACCCTCTCTGTATGAAGGATTATCTTAGCCTGCGAACAGACTTCATGACAGGCTCTGATTGCACTCTGCAGCAACCTGCCGAAGCGTGCCCAGTTGGCGTCGCTCCCCATAAGGGCTTTCTTGGGTGTTGTGGTTCCTACGGGACCCCACAGCATACCATAGCTGATCTCGTTACCGGGCTGGATGAACGTTGGAGTCACGCCATCAGCCTTCAATGCCAGCAACACATTCTTTGTATAGCTGTAGATGGTATCCACAAGGGCATCGTCGTCAAGCCCTTCCCAATCCACCGGAGTCCATTGCTTTGCCGGGTCTGCCCATGTGTCGGAGTAATGGAAATCGAGCATAAGAGCAAAGCCTTGGTCAACAATGCGCTTGCACAGAGGACGAATATATTCCAGATCCTGACACGCATTAGGGTCATAGCGGGTCTCGCCGTTATCGTTCTGGTGAAGCTCCTTGTAACGTGAAGGATTCACAAAGAGCCGAACCCTCATGGCGTTCATGCCCTGATCATAGAGCCACGGAAGCAACGATGCTATAGGCTTGCCATCGTGGTCTTTATAGATTGCCGACGCCTTCTCGTATTCCGGAAGAAGTGAAATATCGCCTCCCGCATAACGCTGCACTTGGTCATCCTGTGCCGATGCCCTGAACATTAGCATTACCAGTAACGGCATAACTATTAAAAGTCGTAATCTCATGCTTATGTACTTTTCTGTTCTACTCTTTTATAACGCTTAAAGTCTCAAATAGTAGTTATAAAAGGATGATACTGAAATTCTACCTGTTTTTGTTGCGGGAATGGATGTATTCAGTCGGTGTCATACCTGTTTCCTTCTTGAACAGCCTGCTCAAATGCGGTGGATATTCAAAGCCGAGCTTATATGCCGTTTCCGCAACAGTAAGCCCTGACGCCAACTCGTTCTTAATCATACGGAGGACAAACCGGCGGATATGTCTGCCAGGACTCTCTCCCGTCATCTTCTTTATTAAGTAGGGTGTTCAGTTTGATGTTCAAAAAAAACGTCATTCAAAACACCTGAAAAATT
>CAJMDR010000187.1 GCA_905212215.1 uncultured Porphyromonadaceae bacterium | reverse complement strand
CGGCCTGTGAACCTGCCGAAGAAGCATCGTAGGCAGCTTTTGCCTCATCGCGTTTCTGGGCGCTCACCACACCTTGTGAATAGAGCTTCTCCATTCGGTCGTAAGTCTTCTTGGCAATGCCTTCGGCGGCCTGAGCCTGCTGCCATACTTCGTAGGCGCTCTGCACAATCTGGGAGCGGGTTCCGGCATCGACCTTCGCGTTTGTGGCCTGAGCCACGGCAACTCCCGCCTGAGCCTGAGGCTTGCGGGCCTCGGCGAGCGAGGAATGGATGTGTACCAAGGTGTCGCCCTGACGGACATGCTGTCCCTCTTCCACATATATGTCGATGATTCGTCCCGGCAGCTTTCCGGAGATTCGCACCTCTGTGGCATCGGCCTGTCCCTGCACAAAGTCAGGTTCCGGTTTGAGGAAGAGGAAACCGGCCACCGCAAGGGCGCTGACGAGCAGTAAGGTTATTACTATTACTACAATCAGAGCGCGGTCTTTGCCCGATACCTGTAATTCATCGGGTGCGATATAAATAATGCCCTGAGGCGAAGTTGTGGGCTGCTTGTTGTCGGCCTCGCTACGGGTCTTGGGGTCGGTAGCGGCTGTATTCTTGTTTTCGTCCATGGTAGCGTGATGTTGTGTCAATCAATATTTCATGCGTCCGAGCACTTTGCTCAGATAAACGTTGCAGAGCTGAATGCCTATTTCGGCGTCTATTTTCTCGCTGTGTGCGGAGAGCCAGGCGGTGTGAGCGGCAAGTACATCGTTGATGGTGCTTATTCCCTCGCGGAAGCTGAGCTGTGCCTGACGAAGGTTTTCGTCGGCGCTGGCCATGTTGGTCTTGGTCATGGAATAGGTCTTGTAGGCCTCGTCGTAGCGGTATTTGGCCTGATTCACCTGAAGCTCTACCTGTTCGCTGGCATCTTCTAACAGGAGCTTCTGTGCGGTAGTCTGCGCTCTGGCGGCACGGAGCTTGTTGTAGTTTCCGCCCCAGTGCCAGAGGGGTACCATCACTGTGGCGCCTATGCTGAAGCCGCCGCCGAAGCTGCGGTGGAAGCCGTTGTTGACGTTGGGGTTGGAGAAGGAATAGGCACCAACCAACGCCACCTTAGGCAGCATGCCGGCTCTTGCCACGTTCTCTTTTTCCTTGAAGATGTTCACTCCGGTACGCAATGCCGCTAATTCGGGGCGCGAGGCATAGACTTCGGAGATGTTGTAGTTTATGGGGGGAGCCACGTCGGGCTGCACAGAGATGCCTTTGTCGGCGGGAACAAGATGCGTGTCGATTGGAAGGCCGCAGATCTGCGCCAATGCCATGCGCGACAGCGACAGGCCGTTATCGACTTTCGTCAGGGCTATCTGCGCCTCGTTCACCTGCACCCGCACTCGCAGCGTGTCGGAACGGGTGGCGACTCCCGCCTCATACATCTTGGTGACGTCATACATAAGCGTGTCCATGAGGTTGAGGTATCCCTGCGCCAACGCTTTCTTGTGCGTCAGGCTGACTACTAACCAGTATGCCTCGTCCACGGCATAGACCACGTTCTGGCTCGCCAAGTCGTGCTCATGCTGTGCCAGTTCCTTGGCATAGCCTGTAATGCGGTCCATGGCCCTTATCTCGCCGCCCATATATACGGGTTGTGTGAGGGTGAAGGCACCCCCCATGAGCTGGTGGGTGTTGTAGCTCATGGCCTCTTTGGGAATCATTGCCACCTCGGTGAATACAGGGTTGCCGGTCTTGGGGTCGATTACCGGCTTGCCGTCGGGACCGATGAGCACATTAGGCTTGTAAGTCTGTGTCTGCGGGTCGAAGGTCATGGTGGGCAGCATGGCGTTGTTCTTCAGCAGATTCACCTGTTGCGACGACAGCATGTAAGTGAAACCGAAGTCGAGGCTGGGCAGATATGCCGACTTGGCGGCATCGTGCAGATAACCTGCCTGCTCAATGTTGCTGGTGGTGACTTTGATTTTCTTGTTGTAGCGCAATGCCATTTGGCGGCACGAGTCAAGCGTCACCGTGCCCGAAGGCGCCGTGACCTGCTGTGCCTGAACCGTCATGCCGCTAAAGGTGATAACGGCGGCTGCTACGTATACTGACAGTGGTCTGAGTGTGTGCATTTTTCGATAGTTTGTTTCCGTGGCGGTCTGCCGACCCCTTTATGAAATTACAATCGGGCTGCAAATATAGTTTATAATCTTTGTATAATTATATGCAGAAAGGTGTATTAGGAAATATAAACCACTGATTCCGACATATCGTTAAACCTCACTGTTCACACATATGTTCTTTTTTTGTAAGCAGTCAAATATTACACTCTTAATCTGAATAGATACTATGGATGTAGCGACAATTATAGGCTGGCTGGCCTCTATATGCATGGTCCTGGGCTATTTGCCTCAGGCAATCTACACTATGCGCACCCGAGATACAGAAGGCATAGCACTCCCCACCTTCCTCCTGATGGGGCTTGGCTCGTTATTCTTTGTGATAATGGGTTTTATGGTAGATAACCTGCCATTGGCAATCACCAACCTGATTACGGGCGGTTCTTCGGCAATTATTACCGCCATAAAGCTACATAACGATGCCCGTAAACGCCGAGAAACCAAGGAGAAAGGCAAGTAAGAGGAAAAGCGAGCACTGAGAGTTTTAGGAGTTCTCGGAGCACTGGGAGCTCTGGGAGGATTGAGAGTTCTGGGAGCTTTGAGAGAACTGGGGAGCTTAACTCTCGTTCTCTTTTGTTCTTGTGGGGCGTCAGCCTCAACTCTTCCACTCACTTACTCCTCCACTCAATCACTCAACCACTCCTCCACTCAAACCCCAAGCACATTGCGCAGAATTGTCCATGCAACCAATAAGGCTACTACCAAGTAAAGAGTCAATGGCTGCATCGCTTTCCTATATCGTTCGGGATGGCGCCTTCGTGTGGCTTCAAGCCATGCGCTGACGGCTATTATCACTATGCCGACAGGTAAAAAGTAATTGTAGCTGACGGCCTCAAGGGCATGACCGTTGAACAGTGCATGTGCAAAACGCTGCGATCCGCAGCCGGGACAAGACCACCCTGTGAGCCGGCGGAAAACACACTTCGGCATGAAATCTTCCTGTGGATTCACGCTGCGATAGAGCCATATCAACCCTATTGCGGCGAGGGTCACCACAGGAATCCACCAGTATCTTTTCATAATTTATAGGGCAACACACCGAAAAAGCCCGAATGTTGCTTTACAGCGCGAGCATATAGAGCGGCGTGAAGATGGTTGCCTGCAATACGCCGAGACAGAAGGAGATGATAATCCAGAGCTGAGCGCGGCGGTTGGCTCTTTCGGCGCCTTCGTAATCGCCGTTGTAGAAGCGTGAGCTTACCTGACAGCTGAAAACGGTGGCAACTATGCCGGTGATGGTGCAGCAGAAAACGAGCGTCAGCACCGACCACAACAGATAGGTAGAGGGCATTTTACGCTCACATTCCGCAGCCGGAGCCTGACAGTTCATTTCCGGCATCGGCTGGCCAAATTGTTGCTCAGGCTGCTGATACGGCTGGAAAGGCTGCTGGAATTGCTGCTCAGGCTGTTGATATTGCTGATTCTGAGAATATTCCTGACTCTGCGGATTATATACCGGCGGCTCCTGATATGCCGGAGGCATCGTTGTCGCACTTTCGTCTGTCTTTTCCGAACCTTCTTCCTTATAAGTGACTCCAAGCGCTTCTGCCCACTGTGAGGCAACGCTGCCTTCCGGTTTCTTGGATTCCTCAGCGGATTCGCCGTTGTCTGTTATACCAAGAACCTTCTCTATGGCACGGGGATAGATGCTGTACTCCACCTTATGTATCTTAGCTTCGAGGGTGGAAGCGGTGTCGCCTTCATCAATGGACACCTTTTCCTGCGCCACAATCTCACCTTCGTCCATCTGCTCGTTCACCTGGTGCACGGTAACGCCGCTCTCCTTTTCTCCTGCGGCGATGACTGCCTCATGCACATGGCGCCCATACATCCCCTTTCCGCCGTAAGCAGGAAGCAACGACGGATGAATGTTGAGAAGTCGTCCGCGGAATCGATCCACAATAACATCATCTACCTTACGCATGAATCCGGCCAATACCACGAGGTCAATGCCTTCGGTCTGCAGGAAATCTGCTATGTTGACCGGATTGCCCTTCCATTCGCTGTTGGGAACATAGTATGTGTCGATTCCCAAGGCACGCATACGTCCCACCACTCCGGCATCACGTACGTTGGTGAGGACAAGAGTTACGCGGGCTTTGTCGGAGTCTGCGAAATGACGGGCTATATTCTCGGCATTGGTGCCGCTGCCGGAGGCTAAGATGGCTATCTTCTTCATTGTGGTATAAGGTGTTATCAGTGATACGGGGTTATGCGTGATTCGGGATGTTATTCCATTTTCTGGAGCTGTGCCAGGCGGGCGTAGTGGCCGCCAAGCGCTAATAATTCGGTGTGGGTGCCGCGTTCCGCTATGCGTCCGTTGTGGAGCACACATATCTGGTCGGCATTGACGATGGTGCTGAGGCGATGCGCTATCACAAGAGTTGTGCGTCCTTTCATGAGGCGTTCCAGAGCCTGCTGCACAAGGCGTTCGCTCTCGGTGTCGAGTGCCGAGGTCGCCTCGTCGAGGATCAGGATCTCGGGATTTTTCAGCACCGCGCGGGCGATCGACAACCGCTGCCGCTGGCCGCCCGACAGTTTCATGCCGCGGTCGCCGATGTTGGTCTGGTAGCCCTTGTCGGTCTCCATGATGAAGTCGTGGGCGTTGGCTACCTTGGCCGCGGCGACGATCTCGTCGTGCGTGGCGTCGAGTTTTCCCAGTGAGATGTTGCCCTCGATCGTATCGTTGAAGAGGATCGTATCCTGTGCCACGACGCTCATGTGGGCGCGCAGGCTCTCCTGCGTGTAGTTGCGGATCGATGTGCCGTCGATCAGGATGTCGCCGCCCTGGATGTCGTAGAAGCGGGGAATCAGTTCGCTGAGCGTCGACTT
>CAJMDR010000186.1 GCA_905212215.1 uncultured Porphyromonadaceae bacterium | reverse complement strand
GAGCCTGCCGCTACCTGCTTGACACCTTCCATCACCTTTACAGGCAACGTCCGTCCTTTGGTGGTGCCGTCGCCGAGCTGTCCATAATCATTACCGCCCCAAGCCCACAGAGAGCCGTCGTTCTTTATCGCCATAGTGTTACGTCCTCCAGGCGACACCTGACGCACATTGTCCATGATATGAACCGGAGAAAAGCGATTGAATGTAGTACCGTCGCCGAGTCTGCCGCGGTCATTCCAACCGCAAGCCCAGAGAGAACCGTCATTCTTTATGATAAGAGTGTGGGCAGAACCGGCTGCAACCGACTTAACACCGCTCATGACCTGTACCGGTTTCTGACGATCCACATTAGTGCCGTCGCCCAGACGACCGCTGTCATTCCAGCCCCATGACCAGAGAGTACCGTCGTTCTTGAGCGCAACAGTGTGTTCCGCCCCAGTAGAAACCTGCTTGACACCCTCCATGATCCTTACTGCCGACTTCCTTTCAGTCTTTGTTCCGTCGCCGAGCTGTCCGTCATTGTTTTTTCCCCAACCCCATAGCGAACCGTCATTTTTCAGTACCATGATATGGTTCCAGCCGGCCGATACCGCTTTGTAGCCACCGGTTTTCTGAGCTACAATAGGCAACCAGACAATCAGAGCCGCAAACAATACAATAGCCTTATATTTCATTGATTTGAGAGTTTTTGAATTCATTGAGCGCAAAGAGCATTGTGAGTTCCGGGAGTGCTATGAGATCTGAGAGTTCGGGGAGAGTCGGGGATCCTTTGTTGTCGGCCTCCGTGGAGCGGAGACTACGGTCCTCAGGCACCCCCTTAACTCCTTAATCGCCTTAAACCCCTTTCCAGTAAATACTCAGTTTAACTAACGATTTTTACAATACTCTATTGTTCAGACCCCAACCTCATCAGCTTCGGCGCATACCGAACTTAATCTTCGTGGTATCAAGTACTCTTCCGGTAGTGGCATCTATCAAAGTATACTTCACAAAGTAATCTTTGTCGGTATAGCGAGGCTGGGAGATAAAAGAATAAGGAATGAAGAAAGATTGGTCATCGACAAAAAAGCTGTCATCATCAACATCCCAGTAATATTCCTTTTTGAAATGCTGTCCCCCTCGAGTTACGTGCGGTGTGCCGTTGGCATTATAGAGCTGCATCTGTAGCTTGATTCTATGACCGGACATGAAAGAGGCATGGATATCCACCCACTGCATCTCACCCTTGTTACCATTGTAATTTCGGTCTCCTTCATGACTTTCATCAGACAGGTAAGCCGTTGCCGTAGCAGCGTAGGGTTCTCCTGAAAGAGTATAGTACTTCTTCCCGTTTCCGTCGCTCTTTTTACACTCGAAGACGCCCAAGGAATTAAGCCTTGTTATTTTATCGAACACCACGGGCACAATCTCTTCGCCGTTTTTATTGGCAACGCCTCCCATTTCTCCTTTATAAATCCATATCGGACTTTCAGAATAATTGTCGTCAACGAAAGAATAATTGGTGTATTTACGTTCCAGAGGAAGAATCCAGTGGTCGGATTTTGGACTATAAAGACCTACTATGCCATTCCTATACACGGTGATACAACCTTTCCGCCTGGAGGCACTGATGGAGTCATATTGAGCCGACAATACCTCCTTGCCATCTGTGGTCAGCAGACCTAAAGTACCTACTCCACCTGTTTCAAGATAGCCGTCAAGCGATGCTTTGCGAAGTGGTGTAGGATAACGACAGTCTATCTTCAGCTTTCCATCTGCGAACAGTCCCCATTTGCCTCCACGATTCACAGAAGCGCGATCCTCGCCTGCAGAATAAACCTCGTCGAAGCCTTCATGCCCTTTCTCGGGACGGTCATTAACTATCGGTATCCAGCGCTGCGAACCTTCGGGACGCATGAACTGAAGGTTCGTACCAACAGCTATAAATGGATACTCCCTGAAATCAGGAAAAAGTATCTTGTTATCGCTCGCTACCCAGCCTTGAGTGGAAGACACCCAGAAATGCTCTCCTCCAAGACCCGTTTCACGTACTTTATTACCCTTGGAATCATAGATTATCCACCGACTGTTTTTCGAAGGACGTACCAGCCAGTTATTTCCGAACTCATGGAAAGAAGTCTCCATGCCACCTACCTGCCGACCTTTGCTGTCAACAAGGAGCATGATATTAGTCTTTCCGCCAAGAGAGTTGAATGCTTTTTTGCGGGTATCGTATGTACTCTCATACCCTGCATATTCGCCGAAACTGAGTCCGGCAATCATGTGTTGCGGACATTGTTCAGTGGGGCGCGCTATCTGTCCGCCGAGCACTCTGAAAGGCCCTCTCGGTGACTCGTTCCATGAATCAAGTTCGAGAAAAACGTTATACTCGGGCATCCATAAACGCTGTCCTACTCCGTTGCGATAAACCATCACCGCATTGATTGCAGGGACTGTTGAAAGCGCCTGATTCTTGCACTTCAGCACTTCTTTGCCCGAAGAATCCACAGCTCCCCATTTGCCGTTGGCTTTCATTACAGGATAGATCTCTCCCCCGTCAAATTTCACGGGAGACAGCACTTCTCCATACTCCGGTTTTACCAGCAGTCGGTACATTTCGGAGTCATACAGCCCTGTCTTGTCTCCTTTCTTCACTTTCCACAAACCCTCGAAACGAATCACTTGGCTGAAATCCTTAGGCTCAAGGATAAGTTTTCCGTTCCGAGAGTAAAGACCCGCTTTACCACCCTTGTCCACTATGAAAAATCCCGGCTCCGTTGGGTCGATGCCTGTGTACTGAAAAGGTATCAGCACATCTCCCTTGGCATTCAGGAATCCCTTCTTGTCTTTCTGTGCAGCGATATAGCCCTCTTTGCCGAGCGGATTTAGTTCAGTCAATTCAGGCTTCAGCACATAGACTCCGTCGGGAGTCACGATACCTTTCTTCCCTTTTACTGTTACTATTAGGTTATTTCCCTCTAACAAGGGTTCTATTGACTCAAAGACTACTCCTGCACCGAGCACTTTCCCATCTGAACCAATGAAGCCCTGACGACTGCCTTTGGTAACCAATGCGCGGTATTTTCCGTCGACACCTTGTTTCAGTGGTTCCGCAACATCATACATGGGCTTTACCACCCATTTGCCTGTCTTGGAATTCACATATCCCCACAACGGTTTCTTGCTATCTTCCTTGGGAGACAATAAAGGTGCCTGAGCCGAGGCTGCTAATGCAATCAGCAGCAATGTGACTAATATATTATATCGTTTCATAACTTATGTTTGTTCTACCAACAACCTTTGTTAAGCCATTTATTAGTATGAAATCTTAGGTAGATTCCTTAATGAAGTCGGAAACTTCTAAAAACAAAGAATGAGGATGTGCGGAAAAATGGCACATCCTCGTTGTTATATGGAGTCTTATTACTTTATCTCGCGGATGGTTACTGCGCGGTCAAGAGAAGCAGAACCGGGACCGAAGCTGGTGAGATCAGTGTTGTCGATGTCTGTCTTCAGCTGGTCTGGACTTACACCACACTTAACGAGGTAATTGTAAACACCGTTCACGCGGTTGTGACGAAGGGTCTGGTTGTATTCCTGAGAACCGGTATAGTTGTCGGCCCACCCTGTGAGCTGATAGCTCTTGCTGGTATCGCTCTTCATAACCTGTGCAATGGCGTTGAGGATGCTCTTTTCGCGATTGCTCAGCGATGACTGGTTGATGGGATAGTAGATGGTGGTCACACCCTTGCAGTCGGCGTAGTAGTTGGTGGAGGAACTGTTGGAGGGACGACGCTGATCCAGTTGGCTCTGCAGGTCGTTGATGCGATTCTCGGCTGCGGTGAGCTGGGCTGCCAGGGCATCGCCTTCCGCATCTGAATACTTCGGTGTCGGGCAGGAGGGAACGGTCGGGCATTTCCACTTGCGCTGCGGGAAGTTATAAGTGAT
This sequence comes from uncultured Porphyromonadaceae bacterium, assembly GCA_905212215.1. Lineage (GTDB taxonomy): Bacteria > Bacteroidota > Bacteroidia > Bacteroidales > Muribaculaceae > Lepagella. The sequence goes on along the minus strand of CAJMDR010000186.1, from coordinate 1,074 downwards.
ACCTGCCGAGAGGTTTACCAGATATTCTGCCTCAGGCCAGTCAATGATCTGCCCTTCAATGTCAACGAAGACGTCGAAACCTTTGCCTATGTTGAAGTTGTTCTGCAGGCCTGCGTTGATGTAGAATACGCGATCGCGGTCATGACCCCAGGAGATCTTGCCGTTCTTGTCGGAATGACGGAGTGCCCACATGGAAGCTACGCCCCCGTGAACCACAGCATTGTAGACTCTGTCAGGACGGTAGCCCATGATCCAGTTGGTCATGTTCACCAGACCGTCTACCTCAACTGCCCATCCGTAGTATTTCTTGGGATAGTAGCCGTTGGAGAAGCCACCGTGTGCCATGTCGCGGTAAGTGCCGTTGGCGGTTGTGGCGCCTTTGCCCTCTGTCATAGCTGCGCCGAAACGCAGACCGAATGTCGGGGTAATCCATTTACCGACATACAGCGATGCCAGGGAGCCGATGCGGTCTCTCTTCGGAGCCTTGCTGTTGTCATTGCCGAACAGGAAGTTAGCGCCGCCGCGGGCTGTGATAAACCAGTTATCGCGGTTGGGATTGATGAGGAGGCCCTGTGAGCAGTCCTCTTCGTATGCTGCATTCTGCGCTGACATCGGCATTGCGAATGCCAACGCTGCTGCAAACATTGCCGAATAAATCAACTTTTTCTTCATACCTTGTAGATATTTTTTATATCTCACTGTTTTTCAACAGAACATTGCTGCCTGTTAAATTACAGTCGCTTTATTTTGAGTAGCAAAGTTAATTAAACTTTATTAATTATAAACTCATTCCTGCAAAAAAAGTTTAACCTCCTCTGCAACTTTTTCGGGAGTAAAGCCGAATTTATCGTCAAGCACCTTGTATGGTGCCGAAGCGCCAAACCGCAGAAGCCCTTTTGTGCCGTAGCGGTGGCCCTGCAGGGCAGGCATCAGTGCAGCGGGAAGTCCCGCGCTGACTGCGAAAACGGGAATAGTGAACGGTATTACTCTTTCCCGGTAAGAAGGTTCCTGACGCATGAACAATCCTACGCTCGGTATCGAAACCAATCGTGAGGGTATTCCCTCTTTCTTGAG
>CAJMDR010000185.1 GCA_905212215.1 uncultured Porphyromonadaceae bacterium | reverse complement strand
GAGCATCCGACTGATGCTCATTTCTCATTCACATTTGTTTTTAAACAAGCTCTAAGTATGGTGACTTTGGATTTTGGTCAAGAGGCGGTGTTATGACGGCGGACATGTTGCCCTTCATGGTTGATTTTATGATGGTGGGTGGAGCAAAAGGAGGCAGCTCCATGGTCTCAAGAAACCTCACGGCAGCACTAATGAAAGGGAGCCATAAGATAGCTCCCAAGCTAACAGGGAAATTGATACCGAAGTTGTTTGTGAAGACCCTTGGTGCAATGCCGGAGGAAATTTTGCGAGCCGGTATGATGACCAACACGGTGCAGGCAGGAAAGACCGCCGCTGACATCGTAGACCGCAAACTCGGAGATGTTACAGTTGACGAGAACGGGAATTATGGCTATACCAACGACAAGACGTGGAGCAGCGCTATATGGCAAGGAGAGGCCAATGCTATTATAGAGAATTATTCCGAGATGTTCGGTACACACCTCGATGGCATTATGCCGGCACTTGCCAAGACATTTGGTGGCAAGCGCATCAGCGGTCTTTTAGCCCGTACGAATGCAACAGGTTTTGGAAAAATTCTGAATACAACCCGCAAGCAGTTTGAGAGACTCGGTATATCAGACTATTTTGGTGAGGTAGGCGAAGAATACTATGGACAGTTGTGGCGAACAATGCTTGGACTTGATGACGCATATCGGCAGAATGCAGATGGCACATATAAGAATCTGTTCTTTGACGGACAGTTTCATGGAGATATTTGGGGCGGCATGGCCCTCTCCATGGGTGTAATGGGTGCCGGGAAATATACGCAGTCTGCAATAGTTTATGGTGCTATGCGTCATGCAGTCAACAAAGCCGATAAACTGGCACAGAGGGTATTTGCTCCTGAAGAATGGGAGCAATTACGCTCTGAGATAGACGCTACTACCAACGATAACATCGGTGCTTTCGCAGAAAAGTTATTGTTCGATTCCACACGGACGATACAACAACGTATGGCGGCGATGAATTATATGGAGAGAAGCCTGAACCTCCGTGGTCTGAATCTCGCTGAAATAGCTAAAACCAGAGGAGCAACCGCGGATGAAGAAGGTCACGAACGGAAGGATAAGCTTAGCGTGCTGTATCTGCAGGGGCTTAATGCGAGCTCGGCAGAGGAATATGAACAGTACAAGAAACAGAAGGAAATCGCTGAGAGTAATCTTAGGACAGCTGTAGCGGGCGTCGATGGTCTTGATGCCGATTCATTTATAGACGAGTTGGATAATAACCCGAACAAAGTCCTTGATGACATAAAAGCCCCGGAACTGCTTAATGCAGCACAGGAGTATGTCAATGCCAAGACTATATATGATGGAACGGTTCAGAGCGAACGGTATCAAAAGGATTTGGAAGGGACGGATTCTAAAGAACAGCATCCCATAGGTCGTGCTGTGATGAAGTACCAAGACCGCCCCGTAGAGGTATTGAGTGGCCGCGTGGTGATGATGGAGGACGGCACAATGATTGACAACGAGCGCAGCGATGCCTCTATTGTCATTCGTGACCTCACCACGGGTAAGATTGAGATGGTTTCACCAGATGCCATTCTGTCTTATGAGGAGTATGCGCCCCACACCACAGAGGAGGCCGAACCCACGCCCACTGAGGCTGATGACCCCGCAGGGGATGTGCAGCCGCCATCACAATACACCTCCGGCCAAATCAAGATACGCAACTCAGACGGCACCGAAACTCGCGGTGTCCTCACCGGCTATGTCGATGAGAACGGCAACCATGAGTATTATGTTGAGGGCGACCTGCAACGCCTTCATTACGCATCGGAGCATGAACTTGACAACATTCTCTCCGAGTATGTGCCGGACGTGCCACAGCAGCCGTCAGCCGCACAGTCTCAACAACCTGAACAGGCTGCACTCATCGAGCCTACACCTGCTCCGGCTCCAACTCCAGAGCCGACCGCCGCACCTGCACTCGGACCTGCGCAAGCACCCGCAGAGGAGCCGCATGGCGATGTCAACATGCCGACAGGTGTCAATCCTGTTGGCACTATCTCCGTGCCTCAACGTGACGGCAGCACACGCACATTCACCGTTGGCAAGGATGCCGAAGATAATAATATCGTTGTTGACGACCGTGGCTTCATGTGGGCGCATGACGGCAACGGCAATGCCATGCAACCGTATTCACCCGGAGCCAACGTACCGACATGGACCGATGAGCAGCTCTCTAAGTTAGGCGCGGTTCAGTCCGCCAACGAGCAACCGTCCACCGTTCCCAATCAGCCCGAAAACGTTCCCACTTCTGCGGAAACGCCCCAAAATCCTACGGGAAAAGCCGTTTCACCCGCTGAAAGCGTTCCCAATCCCGCCGCTCCTGTAGAGAACGTACAGGAAACGCCGGCCCCGACCGCAGAGCCTACACCACTGCAACGTATTCCCCGCGATGCAGCGGGTGAGCCTATCTTTGAACAGGCCGAAAACCCGGAGCATGGTTGGGATGCCCTTGTGGAATTTGCCGAGGGTGATGCAGCCACCGCCAAAGAGATTGCCGACACCATGGCCGAGGAGAAGCGCAAGGCGTATGAGAAAGCCCAGAAGCAGAAGCCGAAGGGCAAGACCCCGACCGAGATACTCGCATCGAAGAAGGCAATCTCCGCAGGACTCGCACAGGCCGAGCAGGAATACAACCTATGGCAGCAGATGGCCAATGTTGAGCAACGCCGACAGGATGCCATTCGCTTAAAGCAGGAGGCAGAGGCACGGCAGAGAGCCGCGGAACGAGCCGAGGCCGAGAAAGCGGAGAGAGAAGCGCGTGAGGAGGCCGCACGACTGGAGCGTGAGGCATTGGAGGGTATTCCGGAGTGGCACCTTGACACTCCCGAAAATGCCCGCAAGCGTGGTGTGCGCCGTTTCAATGGTCAGATGTTCACTCGCCAAGAGCCGGTGCAGCGTGTCAGTGGTAAGGAGGTAGAGGTCAAGTTCTCGCAGAAAGACCTCCCCAAAGGACATTTGGCCGTCATTGAGGCACCGCAGTTACAGCCCTCGCACATACAGGGACAGCGCAACCCCATGTTCTTTATTGAGGAAGCGCAGCCCAAGAACCGTGCAGAGGCCGTATCTATGTTTGCCGCCAAAGAAATGGCAGAGGGTATCCGTCCGCAGGAAATCACAAGCAGTGCCACGGCCTACACCGGCGCACCGACCGTGAACACTCGCGGTGAGGTGATACAGGGCAACAACCGCTCTGACGCACTCCGTTACCTGTGGGAGAATAAACTGCCCGAACAGCAGCAGACCTACAAGCAATATCTCATTGACAATGCAGAGCAGTTCGGCCTTGACCCGGAAGCGGTCAACGCCATGCAGCAGCCCGTCCTTGTCAATATGCTTGACGTTGACGATGCCGAGGCTATCCGTCTGGGTCAACTGACCGCCCAGGACACCGAGAGCGGAGGCATTGAGCGTATCAAGCCTAAGAATGTAGCGCAGAAACTCGGTGAGGATATGCGCTCCTTTGCAACGCAGTTACTGCGTAGCGGCGATGAGGAGGCATCATTCAGTCAGCTTGTGGACCGCAACGGCACAGAGGTAATGAAATGGATGGCCCAGAAAGGTGCTATCACCAACACACAGTATCAGTCAGCATTCGACAGCAAGGGGAATCTTACCGCCGAGGCGAAGAACGACTTGCAGAAAGTTCTGTATCAAGCCGTGTTCAAGGGAGGCTCACAGCAGTTGGAGGAAATGTTTGATGCACTTCCGGCCAAGGCTCAAAGGGCGATACTCGCTACTGCGTTTCGGGACATGGACTCGCCGTTTGCCGGGAAGATGGTTCTGGAGATACAGGCGTCTATAATGGCATATGATGAGCTGATGCACGATCCGGGCTTTGCGGGGGCGAAGAAGCTTGATGAGGTGTTGCGGGCGGTTGATGCCTGGAAGCGACAATCGGCGCTTGATGACCGGTTCGAGCAGTATTATCCATCGGATAATTACAGCAACTTTGCGTTGCATCTGGCATCGCTGTATAAAGCGAGCGATAAGACGCAGAGTTATCTGACTGGGATGTTCAATGAGATGTATGACCTGGCACAGGGGAAGAAGGAAGCCACTCTTTTTGAGGAGGCCGACACAACAGAATATCCGCTTGCGGACGTTATTAAACAGGTATTAAACATAGACTATAAACCGGCGAAGAATGGAAACAACAATGTCGCAAATGGAGGTGCTGATGTGGCTCTCCGTAATCAAGATGGCCAAGGAGGGGAACTCCGAGGCAATGAACCACCTGCAGGCGGAGAACAAAATCCGGCAGGAACAGGGACGTCCGAGCGTGGAGCAGGAGCTTCGGGAGATAGCGGAAGAGGCGGAAATGACAGCGAACGCCAAGACAATATACCGAAAGGAATAACGGTTAGCAGTGCGGAGCGCACTGAGATGGAGAGCCGCATTGTAGATTGGCTCTCTGACGATAATCTTGAGGCTGCAATCGGAAAATCAAGAGAGGAAATATTTGAAGTCTTCGGCAATGAATTTGAGCCTATTGCGTATGTTCCGGCAAAATTCATACCGTTGCTTGACCCGAATCTCCAGGATGCAAGAATCTATTGTGGCAAAGGATATTTCATCGACCATGCTTTACGCAATCATGGCAAGCGGGGATATCAAGTTTCGATTGAAGATGTTGATGTCAGCAAATATCTTAATATACAGGCAGTTCTTGACAAGCCTGACTTCATTAAAGAGACCACGGTTGACGGGAAAAGGACTGTCGTATTCATTAAGAAGATTGGTCGTTTCTTCGCCGAATTGGCCCAAGTGGAAGAAAACGGAAGAATTGTACTCCACAAATCATTATTTGACCAAAAGAAAGAGCCGTATGCCAAATTAAATGACATACGGCAAGAAGGGACATCGTCGGAGGGTGGCGTTTCCTCCATCAGTCATGCAGAAAAGTCTGCACCCGCAATAAGCCTTGAATCTCGTGGCGATGTTGTTCTAAGAAGCAAGGTTCAAACCG
>CAJMDR010000184.1 GCA_905212215.1 uncultured Porphyromonadaceae bacterium | reverse complement strand
TTGGCCGCCATACCCTTAAGGATTATCATCCAGAGGTTCTGGTCGCTTATTTCGAATGGACGAGGCAGAGAACGGCTGACTAACTCCACAGCCTCGGGAGGGTCGATGCTGGAAAGGAGATAGTAGAGTGTGGCACAGAGCGAATAGATGTCGGTCTCCGGAGAGAACGTCGCCACACCATCGCCGGAATACTGTTCCAAAGGAGCATAACCTTTGCTGATGCCTACGGGAGTGTTGGAGGTCTGACGTCCATGTCGGTCGTAACGCTTCGACAGACCGAAGTCTATCAGTACCACTTCGTGGGTATCGTCGCGCAGTATGATGTTGGTCGGCTTTACGTCAAGATGGTTCAGGCGGCGGTTGTGGACATACTGGAGGGCGTCGGCGACACGGTCGATTACCTTTATCGCCTTGTCATGGCTCATTACGCCATCCTCGCGGATAACATCGTCGAGGGTGCGTCCCTGCAGATAGTCCATTACATAATATGCCGTTCCGTTCTCTTCGAAGAGGTCGTAGACTTTTACAATACCCTCATGGTCGAGCTGCATCAGCGTGGAGGCCTCTTTGATGAACTTGGCCTTCATGGAGTCTATCTGCGCTCCGGCGGCAGAGGTGACGGCCCTAACCGACGGGTCATTGCCTTCCCTGCCGCAAAGATCGGCGGGGAAAAGCTCCTTCATCGCCATACGGCGGTTGGTCTGGAGGTTTTCGACAAGATATGTAAGGCCAAAACCGCCGCGTCCCAATACGCTGAGGATGCGGTAACGGCCATTGCTGATTACGGTTCCGCTCTGAAGGGCATTGTCGGTCATAGTTCTATGCTATTATGTTCACACTTTGTTAGCACGCTTTTGTTCGGGTGCAAGAGGCTTGCCTATTGGCAGTCCTCTATCCTCTTGAAAAGTTTCTCAAGGGGTGCCGGTTGGTTTCAGAAGTGGGTAAAAAAAGAGTAGCTGGAAAACCGAAGTTTATCACAGCTACTCTTCCTCTCTCCTCTGCGGTGCGGACGGGACTTGAACCCGCGACCCCCAGCGTGACAGGCTGGTATTCTAACCAAGCTGAACTACCGCACCTAATATGTTGTCAAGACTCCTGGAGCGCTGCTCCTTTCTGTCTCGTTTGTCGCTCACGGGGTTTGTTTCCCGTTTGCGAGTGCAAAGTTAGAGCATTTTTTCTTACCCACCAAATATTTTGACCAAAAAATTTGATTTTTCTTTGAGAAAATTTCGGAGTTTTGTTGTAAGTAACTGATAACCCGGCGGGAAATCACTGTAAATTTTTTTTTTAAAATTATTCAGTTTTCAGCACTCCATCCTCCCTCAGAAGCCGCAGAAGGTGCTCCACAGCCTCTTCCGAGGAAATATTTTTCTCAACCACTGTCTTGCCGCGATAGAGGCTTATTCTGCCCGGACCCGCTCCTACATAGCCATAATCAGCGTCTGCCATCTCGCCGGGACCATTGACGATGCACCCCATTACGGCTATCTTCAGGCCTTGGAGTCCTTGTGTGGATTTTTTTACTCTTTCAAGGGTTTGTTCAAGGTCGAAAAGAGTGCGGCCGCAACCGGGACAGGCTATATATTCTGTCTTGGTCATGCGTAACCGACACGCCTGAAGAATGCCGAGGGCGATGGCATTGATGCGTTCCTGAGGCAAGGCGGGAGCCTCTATCCATATCCCGGCACCGTATCCGGCAAGCAGAAGGGCGCCAAGGTCTGCCGAGGCTTTCACGGCCACTGTGTCGGCATCGTTGTCGTTATAGCGGAAATGGAGTATGGTGGCGTTGTTGCCTCCCATGAGGCGACGGCGGTCTATGTAGCTGGCAATCTCGCCCACAGGATTCACATGGCGCGAACTGATGGCCAGGGGCAGTTCGTCGGTGATGAGCGATGGATCGGTCGAGGCATCGACCTTGTGCATGCGCAGCGTATCGACGGAAAAGTCCACCCCTGCAACCAAGGGTTCCGTGATGCGTTTCTGACCGGGGAGCAATAATCCTGTCTCTCGGGCATTTCCAGCGAAACGTTCGTCGGAGACCACCAATGGGTCATGTCCTTGGCGCTTGCTGATATAATCGCGCAGCAATGCCGCAACGGGAATCTCTTTCTCAGGAGCCTCGCTGAGCGATACCCGGATAGTGTCGCCAAGTCCCTCGGCAAGCAAAGCTCCTATGCCAACTGCGCTCTTGATGCGTCCATCCTCACCGTTGCCCGCCTCCGTGACGCCGAGGTGCAGGGGATAGTCCATACCTTCGGCATCCATACGCTCGGCGAGCATGCGGACGGTTTCAGTCATGACGACTGGGTTGCTCGCCTTGACAGAGATGATTATATCGTGGAAATCGAGCTTGCGGCAGATGTGCAGATACTCCATAACCGATTCTGTCATGCCAAGCGGGGTGTCGCCGTAACGCATCATTACGCGGTGGCTCAGCGACCCATGGTTCACACCGAGGCGCAGGGAGGTTCCGTGGCGGCGACATTCCTCCAACAGCGGTTTCAGCCGTTGCTCCACGTTCTCAAGGCGTGCAGCGTATTCCTGCGACGTCAGGGCATCTCCTTCCAGCGCCCTCGGGGCATCGGCAAAATTGCCGGGGTTGATGCGTACCTTATGTGCGGTGACGGCTGCCGTCATGGCTGCCCGCGGATTGAAATGGACGTCGGCGACAAGAGGTATGTTCCTTCCGCGTTTTTCCAGCAGCTCGCGCACTTTGCCCAAAGCTTCCGCCTCGCGGACTCCCTGGGTGGTGACCCGCACTATCTCCCCACCGGCGTCGGCTATGCGTTCCGCCTGCGCTGCCGTAGCCTCAATGTCAAGGCTCGGGGTATTCGTCATGGACTGAAGACGGATGGGGTTGTCACCTCCCACCTCGGTGCTGCCTACTTTTACCGGTCGGCTCCAGCGCCGTACATAATTATACTTCAAGGTCAGTTGGTCTTGTAAGTGTATTTTATCTCTTTCAGTTTCTCGTTGGCATCGACTATCTTCTTGCCGAGGCCTTTCTTATACTCCTTGACTTTGGCGCGTATCTCTTCATCGGAGAGGGCCAGCATTTCAGAGGCAAGTATGGCGGCGTTCATGGCGCCGTTCACTCCCACGGTGGCGACAGGTATGCCCGGAGGCATCTGCACTATGGCCAACAGCGAGTCGAGGCCGTCGAAGCTGCTGCGGATGGGTACGCCGATTACGGGCAAAGTGGTCAGCGAAGCAATGACACCGCCAAGATGAGCTGCCATGCCGGCGCCAGCTATGATTACTTTTATACCGCGCTCTTCCGCTCCCATGGCGAATTCTTCTACTTCGCGCGGAGTGCGGTGTGCCGAGAGGGCGAGCATCTCGAAAGGTATACCCGTCTGTTCAAGATAGTCACAGGCTTTCTGCATCACCGGTAGATCGGAGGTGCTGCCCATTATTATGCTTACAAGTGGTTTCATTGATGTTCAGGATTGTTTGAATTTGGATTGTAATGTGATTTATTTCTGCTCAACACAAATAATTGTGTATGTTGCAAAAGGGGTATGCCTTTTATTGTTTTACTTTTGCACGGGATGGTAACGTCTGAGAACCCGGAGGGTTCCTTTTTGTTTAGCCGGGGGTTGAACGAGCGAAGCGAGTGAAACCTCCGGTGTAAAGCGTTGCCTCCAACGAGGAACCCATTGTGGGTTCCTTATGTTAAAAGATTCACACACTTACTGTTTTTCCCGGGCAAACGTTCCGGTCGTCAGGAGAAGTACAGCGTGGTGAAATATACGCAGCAGAAGCCGCATACATACCCTGCCAGAACCTGGAGGTCGGTGTGACGGCGGAGGAACACTCTTGCCGACCCCATCAGTCCGGTAAGCAGACATGCTCCTACTATCCACCAGTTCATGGAGAACGGTGAATGGCCTAAGGAGCCGATTATAATTAATGTGGCGATGACCCCGGAAGCTCCCGTGGCATGTGCCGAGATTTTCCACCACAGGTTGACGATGGAGCATACCGCCGATGCTATGGCGGCCCCTACATATACGCCCCACATCCATTCGGGTGCTCCCTGATGGTGCAGATAGACAGCGGTAAGAACGAGTCCCGCTATAGTTATGATATATGGTATCATGCGTTCACGGCGGTAGTTCAGTCCCATGTCTCGGATTATGCCCATCAGCTTGAGAAGGCCTATCAGCACCATAGGCAGAACGGTGTTGAACCCGGCTGTAATGAGTACTAAAATGACTTTCTCCTTGCCGGGGAGCGGCCTCAGCTCCGAGAGCCACAGCATGAGAATCATCGTCACCACAGGCATGATTAGTGGCACCATCACCCACGAAATCAGTGTGGAGAGCTTTGCCATAGGCCCGGTAATCTGCGATGGCATGGCGGCCTCTACCGCTTCGGCATCCTTGCTGTCTACCTCGAAACCATCGTCGTCGGCATCGCTGAACGGCAACGGATTGAAGTGTATGGCTATCTTGTTGGCGGGAGTGCTGATTTTCTCGGCCGGAGCTGTTATCTTCTCCGCCGGCTTGGTCTCGGCCTTGGCAGGTTCCGATGTTTCGGTGCTGTCGCTTTTCTTGCGTCCTAACTTGGCGAGCAACGCATCGTAACTGCCGGAATGGGACTGCTTTTCAGACTCATGCCGGGTATGTTTCTTCTCTTCTGCGGAGGAATCGCGGTGCTCATCGGGCACTTCAGGAAACGAAAATCTCATTTGCCTACCAGTTTTAGGAATTTAACCGGCACAGGGGTCTGAAAGTTCATGTCCCGGCGGGTATAAGGGTGCACGAAGCGCAAGGTCTGAGCGTGGAGTGCGAGGCGTCCGATGGGGGAGACTGAGGCTCCGTAGCGGCGGTCGCCTACTATGGGATGTCCCAACTCACGGCTATGGACGCGAATCTGGTTCTTGCGCCCTGTATCGAGGGAATATTCCACCAGAGAATAACCATGGCCTCTGGCAAGCACCTTGTAGCGGGTAATGGCGAGCTTGCCCTGATTCGGGTCATCGGATGAGAAGACCTCGTGGGCACTCGTCTCGCCGAGGTAGCTT
>CAJMDR010000183.1 GCA_905212215.1 uncultured Porphyromonadaceae bacterium | reverse complement strand
TGGCCGCTACCGGTCTGGTGGACTTCACCCAGAAGCAGTCTGCCGCCATCTCCATCATCGGCGGCGCCGACGGCCCTACCGCAATCTTCCTGACTTCAAAGCTGAATCCTACCCTCTTGGGCGCAGTGGCGGTATCAGCATATTCCTATATGGCCTTGATACCCCTTATCCAGCCTCCATTGATGCGGCTCTTTACCACTAAGAAAGAACGCACCATAAAGATGAAGACAGGCCGTGCCGTAACCCAGAACGAGAAGATTATCTTCCCCATCGTGGGTCTTATCCTCACATGCTTCGTCGTTCCCAGCGGTCTTCCGCTGCTCGGCATGCTGTTCTTCGGCAACCTGCTGCGTGAGAGCGGAGTCACAACACGTCTTGCCAAGACGGCATCCAACGCAATGACCGACATTGTAACTATCCTGCTCGGTCTTACCGTAGGAGCCTCCACTCAGGCAGACAAGTTTCTCACACAGGACACCATCCTGATCTTCGCCCTCGGCTTCGTGGCATTCATCATTGCCTCTTCCGCGGGTGTGCTCAGCGTAAAGGTCATGAACCTCTTCCTGCGAAAAGACAAGAAGATCAACCCCCTCATCGGCAATGCCGGAGTAAGCGCAGTGCCTATGGCAGCCCGTATCTCCAACAATGTCGGTCTGGAATATGATCCTTCGAACTATCTGCTCATGCACGCCATGGGTCCGAACGTGGCCGGTGTAATCGGCTCGGCAGTTGCTGCGGGCGTATTATTGAGCTTCTTAGGCTAAGGAAAAACAAATAACCGGTTAAGATACCGAAACAGCAGGGAATTTTTCTATATCCAGCATTTTTCCCTGCTGTTTTCTTACAATTCGGCATCCTTGAGTCCATTCCGTTTTTGACTTATTCAGGTCATCGAGCCTAGACTAAAAGGTCAATTACAAGTCAATTAAATTTTTCATGAACAATCCATCTCACAGTGTTGTTTCAACTTTGAAATGCAGGTCTAATCGGTCGTCAAACGATCTTTATATATTAGTCCGGCATGGTTGCGCGTTATGATAAACGACGAAGTTATAAAAGAAATATACAAGCGTTACAAAAAGCCTGCTAAAAGAGAAGAACTTAACCTACCCTATTTCCAGACTATACTTTCAGAAAACAATCCCATAGTGATTGACGATGAGAAAGTGGAAATAACAAACATGGAAGAGTTCTCCCCTTTTAAGAGATTTCTTATACGCAGCATTTACTCCGTTATAGAATTTGAGCGGATGGTGGCTTTTGTTTTCCACAACCATATAATGTTTTTGGACAAACAGAATCCCGTTTCGCACATCCATCTGCGTCCGGAACGCAAGAAAGGGCTGTTCGGCATCTTCAACCATTAATGTAATCACTAAAACAACATTCTAATATGACATTCGGCAAATCAATCAGCACTTGTTTTTCCAAGTATGCTACTTTCAGCGGAAGGGCCTCCCGCAGCGAATACTGGTGGTGGCAACTTTTCGCAGGCATAATAGGCTTCATTGCCTATTTCATCCTGGTAGGTAAAGCAACCCACGACACATTGACGAGTCCCGGCATGATGTATGACATCGACTCCGACCCCGGATTCTCAACATTAGGAGGTGTAGTGTTCGGCATAATCTGGCTTGTGCTTTTGCTTCCCAGCTTAGCAGTGCTGTTCCGCAGATTGCATGACACAGGCCGTTCCGGATGGTGGTTCCTCCTTAACTTCATCCCCATCGCCAACATCGCTGTGTTAGTATTCACACTGTTGCCCACCGAACCCTCCGACAATAAATACGGCCCTGTCCCGGAGGGGGTATACAACTATCCTCCTGCAAACCGCAACTCACAATATTGAAAGCCCATATAAGGGGCTTACAAACGTATAACACGGCAAGAGTCTTGAAAATAACAGACTCTTGCCGTGGTTCTTATAACTATATATATGCTTGCTGAAAAACACTTCAGATAATTGTTGGTGTATGCTTATGGTACTGTTGAAACTGCAAGAGTTTGGCGGTGTGGATTTTTTTTGCGATATTTGCAAAAATTTTTTTACGTAATGAAAGTAACCTTGAAGGATTTGGCCTCTTTTGTGAAAGGTCGAATCGAAGGGGACGAAAACACCATAATAGAATCGTTTGGTCAGATAGACCATGCAGGAGCCGGAAGCATAACGTTTCTGGCAAATCCCAAATACACACCGTTCATCTACACCACAGAAGCCTCGGCGGTACTTGTAGCAGACAATTTTGTGCCTGAGAAACCCGTCAAGGCAGCGCTTCTTCGCGTGTCAGACCCTTATGCAGCTTTAGCAGAGCTGATGACACTTGCACAACGGCTCACAGCCCATGTTCCCACGGGAATTGAGCAGCCGTGCCGTCTGCCGGAAGGATTCGAATTGCCGGAAGGCGGATATATAGGCGCCTTCGCATATCTTTCCGACAATGTGAAAGTTGGCAAGGGAGTCATGATTTATCCCCAATGCTATATCGGCAACGATGTGGAGATAGGCGAAGGCACAGTAATCTATGCCGGAGTACGTATCTATTCAGGAACACGCATTGGCAAACGCTGCATAATCCATTCCGGAGCAGTGATAGGCGCCGATGGTTTCGGATTTGCCCCGCTTCCCGACGGCAGCTACGAGAAGATACCGCAACTCGGTCATGTGGAAATTGCCGACGATGTGGAAATAGGAGCCAATACCACCGTTGACCGGGCCACCTTCGGAGCCACGCGAATCGGTAAAGGCACCAAGCTTGACAATCTCGTCCAGCTCGGACACAATGTAGAGGTAGGAGAACACAACGTCCTCTGCGCTCAGGTGGGTGTTGCTGGAAGCACACATATCGGAAGCCACAATATGATAGCCGGACAGGTAGGATTTGCCGGACATATACGCATCGGCGACCGCAACAAATTCGGTGCTCAGAGCGGTATCCCCAACACCGTAGGTTCCGACAAGTCGTTGATTGGCTATCCCGCCATAGAACAGCGGCAGTTCGCAAAGAACCAGGTATATATGAAGAAACTCGGACGGCTGTTTGAAGAAGGTAAACTCGAAGACTGACTCTCCACTGAAACACTCGTCTCCGCATAAGTAATCATCATCATTAATACACAACAGAAACAACAAAGGCACCCTGAGTGCCGACAGCAATAGACTATGAACCAGCAGACACTCAAATCAGCATTCACCCTCCAGGGTAAAGGCTTACATTCAGGTCTGGAGATAACTGCTACCTTCAAGCCGGCACCCGCAAATCACGGATACAAATTCAAACGCATCGACCTTGAGGGAGAACCCGTTGTCGACGCCCTTGCCGAGAATGTAGTTGACACCGCCCGAGGAACAGTGCTCGGCCGTGGCGACGTACGCATCAGCACCGTGGAACATGCTTTGGCAGCGCTGCTGGCTTCCGGCATCGACAACTGCCTCATAGAGCTTACCGGACCTGAGATGCCTATACTCGATGGCTCAGGAATTCGTTTCATTGAAGAGATAGAGCGTGTGGGTATAGAGGAGCAGGACCACGACAAAGACTTCTATATTATCAAGCAGAAGACTTCCTACCACGACGAGGAGTCCGGCTCTACCATCACCATCTATCCCGACGAGAATTTCTCAGTGGAGACAATGGTGGAATACAACTCCCCCATTCTCCCCAACCAGTTCGCCATCATCGACGACCTTGCCGAGTTCAAGAATGAAGTTGCCGCAGCCCGTACTTTCGTCTTTGTGCGCGAGATAGAGCAACTTCTCTCACATGGCCTCATAAAAGGAGGAGATCTGGAGAACGCCATCGTCATCTACGACCGCGAGACAAGTCAGGAGAACATAAACAAGATCTGCGACCTTATGCAGACTCCGCACATGCATCTTGATAAGCTCGGCTACATCAATCCCACTCCGCTCAAATGGGACAATGAGCCGGCACGCCACAAACTCATGGATGTGTTGGGCGACCTGGCACTCATAGGCCGTCCGCTCAAAGGCCGAGTGGTAGCTATCCGTCCGGGACACAGCATCAACACCCGTTTTGCCCGCATGTTGCGCAAGGAGGTCAAGCATACCGAGGCGCAGAGCCCGCTCTATAACCCCGGCACAGCGCCCCTCATCGACATCAACGGCATTCGCAAATTGCTGCCGCACCGCTATCCTTTCCTGCTTATTGACAAAATAATCGAGCTGGACAAACGTCACGCCGTAGCGGTTAAGAACGTCACCGTCAACGAACCTTTCTTCCAGGGACATTTCCCGCAGGAACCCGTCATGCCCGGAGTGCTTCAGATAGAAGCCATGGCGCAGACCGCAGGAGTGCTCGTGCTCAACCAGGTAGAGGAGCCGGAGACTTATTCCACTTACTTCCTCAAGATAGACAATGTAAAGTTCCGCCAGAAAGTAGTCCCCGGCAATACCCTTCTCCTCAGTGTAAACCTGATGACGGAGATACGCCGTGGCTGCGCCGTGGTGAAAGGCTTTGCCTTCGTAGGAGAAAAGATAGTATGTGAGGCTGAGTTCATGGCCCAGATAATCAAGAATAAGAAATAATCGACACTCCATCACATCATGTTCACATCTAACCCGATATATACCGTCCACCCCGATGCCAAAATCGGCAATAACGCACGGATAGGCAATTTCAGCATCATCCACGATGATGTGGAAATAGGCGACAATGTCCTCATCCATGGCAATGTCACCATCTTTCCCGGTGCCCGCATCGGCGACAACGTAACCATTTTCCCTGGAGCTGTAGTAAGCGCCATTCCCCAGGACCTTAAATATAAAGGAGAAAAGACCTTTGCCTATGTAGGCAGCGGCACCACACTCCGCGAATGTGTTACCGTCAACAAAGGCACTGCCTCGAAAGACAAGACCATAGTAGGCGAGAACTGCCTCCTCATGGCCTATACCCATGTGGCGCATGACTGTGTTTTAGGCAACGGCATCATCATCAGCAATGCCAGCCAGATCGGCGGCGAGGTAATCATCGACGACAATGCAGTGATAGGGGGCGGCAGCATGATTCACCAGTTCTGTC
>CAJMDR010000182.1 GCA_905212215.1 uncultured Porphyromonadaceae bacterium | reverse complement strand
ACAAGCCGCTTCACCTCGGCCATGTGCGCAACAACCTTCTCGGCTACTCGCTGTCGCGTATCCTTGAAGCCGCCGGAAACCGCGTGGTGAAGACAAACATAGTCAACGACCGCGGCATACACATCTGCAAATCCATGCTGGCATGGCAGAAATGGGGCGAAGGATGCACTCCGGAATCCACCGGAAAGAAGGGCGACCACCTCATCGGCGACTTCTACGTGCTCTTCGACAAGCATTACAAGGAAGAGATTGCCGCTCTCATGGCTCAGGGCAAGAGCGAGGATGATGCCAAGGCAGAGGCTCCGCTGATGCTTGAGGCCCGCGAAATGCTGCGCCGCTGGGAACAGGGCGATGCCGAAGTACGCGGTCTCTGGCAGACCATGAACCAATGGGTTTACGACGGCTTCGACAAGACATACCGCCGCTTAGGTGTGGACTTCGACAAGATATATTACGAAAGCGATACCTATCTGGAAGGAAAAGACCTGGTGCTGAAAGGACTTGAGGAAGGAAAAATGTACCGCCGCGAGGATGGTTCCGTATGGGCCGACCTCACCGGAGAAGGCCTTGACCATAAGCTGCTTCTGCGAAAGGACGGCACCTCGGTATACATGACCCAGGACATAGGCACCGCCAAGCTCCGTTACCGCGACTTCCCCATCTCGAAGATGATATATGTTGTCGGCAACGAGCAGAACTACCATTTCCAGGTGCTCAGCATACTGCTCGACCGCCTCGGCTTCACATGGGGCAAGGATCTTGTGCACTTCAGCTATGGAATGGTGGAACTCCCCAGCGGAAAAATGAAGAGCCGCGAAGGTACTGTGGTGGACGCCGACGACCTCATGGATGCCATGGAAGCCTCTGCACTCCAGACCGCCGGAGAACGTTTCGCCGACATGAGTGAGGAAGAAGCCAAAGAAACCGCACGAATGGTGGGCATGGGAGCCCTGAAGTATTTCCTGCTGAAAGTGGACCCGAAAAAGAACATGCTCTTCAACCCTGAGGAAAGCATCGACTTCAACGGCAACACAGGTCCGTTCCTGCAGTATACCTATGCCCGCATCCAGTCCGTTTTGCGCCGTGCCGGCGAAATAGACACCGAACTGGCCATGCAGACCATTCCCTCGGCTAAAGAGGCTACCCTGATTCGCAAGACTGCCGATTTCGAGCAGGTAGTGGCGGAAGCCGCACGGAACTATTCTCCCTCGCTGATAGCGAATTACTGCTACAGTCTGGCGAAAGAATACAACCAGTTCTACCACGACACGCCGATACTGAGAGAAGAAGACGCCGCCAAACGCGCATTGCGTCTGTTATTGTCGCGATCCTTGGCCCGCACACTGCGTGCCGCTACTGCCCTGCTCGGTATGGAAATGCCTGAGAGAATGTAATTTTTTCGCGAAAAATCAGTTATATAAATAGGCAAATAAGTAGTCAGATAAACAAATTCTCTCGAAGTTGTTTAAATAATACATACGCAAACACAACCACACAATAAACATGGACAACTACAATTATTACAACAACCAGCCTCAGACGCCGCCGCCCTACGGGGGGAACGCCGTCATTGCGCAGACCAACACCGTTTTGCGCAAGGTGTATGTGCGCATGTTCTTAGGTCTTCTCATCACCGCCTTCTGCGCCTTGGGCGTAAGCAGTTCGGAGACTCTCTGTCGCGCTCTGCTGGGCAACAGCATCGTCTACTTCGGCATCTGGATTGGCATGCTGGTAATGGCTATCATGATTCCCGTACGCATGATGCGTATGGCATCCGGCACCGTGCTCGCGCTCTTCCTGCTCTTCTCCGCTCTGATGGGAGTACAGACAGCGCCTATCTTCCTGCTATATAACCTCGGCCCCATAGCCTATGTGTTCTTCATCACCGCCGGCACTTTCGGCGCTATGAGCCTCTACGGATACTTCACCAAGGCCGACCTCACCAAGATAGGCACTTTCTGCATGTTCGGCCTCTTCGGTCTCATCATTGCTTGCATAGTGAACGTCTTCGTAGCCTCCAGCGCAATGCAATGGTGGATTTCCATCATTGGCGTACTGCTGTTCCTCGGCCTCACTGCCTGGGATACGCAGTCGGTGAAGAAACTGGCTCGCATGAACACGGATCCGGCTCTGAGCGACAAGCTCGCCACAATGGGTGCGATGAACCTCTACCTGGACTTCATCAACCTGTTCCTGTTTCTGCTCCGCATCTTCGGCGGTGGCGGCCGCGACTGATAACTGAGACTATATCATAGACAGAGGGTGTTGTCAGAAGAATATACGCCCTCTGTCTTCCACTTTCTCCTAAACCGACATCCTTGAGTTCAAGTCTACACATACATTCTTGATTTCGAGTCTGCACATACTTTTTCACTTCCGAAACTACAACCAACCAAACCATAACATCATGCACAAAGCTTTACCTCTTGCGGGTTTCCTCCTTTTGGCGGCATCGTTACCCTTTACGACGGCAGCCAAACGCGGCGCCCCGCATTCTTTCACGGCAAAGGCAAGCTACTCGAAAGTAGCGATGAGCTGGAAAGCTCCCAATGCCCCGAAACAACTCATGTGGCATAATGGCCGCGACTATGACGGCGATGCCGGCATAGCTTACTCGCCTCAGCATCCGGCAGTAATCTACATCGCCTCCGAATTTGAGGCGGCAGACCTTACCCCGGGTGATGTAATCACCTCGCTCAACTACTTTGAATACCGACCCATTGTTGGACTCACTGCCATAATATGGGAAGACGGCAAAGTGGTGCGCGAGCAGAAAGGTGACCTTTCCAATTTCAAGAAAGACGAATGGCGCACCGTAACCTTCTCCGACCCCTATACCATTCCGGAAGGGAAGAAGATCCGCGTCGGCTTCAAACTGGAACACGGCACTAACATCGACTTTGTGGCTATCATGGACAATGCCTGCGACAAACGCGGCGACCTGCGCAGCTACGATGGAAAGACCTGGGAACACAACGGCAGAGGTACGTACCTCATCACCGTCAACCTCAAGAACGACGTTGACGAAGCTCCTTCTGGCTACAGTATCTTTTCCGGCTCTACCCTCGTGGCAGACAATCTCCAGGCTACCTCCTTCACCCTCACCGATCAGCCTGACGGCACCCGAGCATACCGTGTGGAAGCGGAATACGGCTCAGAGCGCTACGGTGTGGAGAAACAGGCTACCACAAAGTCCGTGAAGCAGTCCATGCCCGGTCCGCGTCTGGTGAAGGCCGTACGAAGCGGAGGAAATGGCACCTCAGTGGAATGGCAGGCTCCGCTCATGCGCGGCAACGACAACCTGCTGTCGTGGCATTCCCCTAACGATGCCTTGGCAAACTCCATAGGTGGCACCGCCTCCTCGAACACCAAGGTTTGGGTAAAGAATGATTTCTCTTCCGCCGACCTCGTCAGCTTCGCCGGAGCGAACATTCAGGCTATCCGCGCACAGTTCCATGAAAAGACTGTGAAAAGCATCATCGCATGGGTGATGAAAGATGGTGCTTTCGTGCAATACGACACCATTCCCCAGAGTATCATCGACGGCATAACCGTGGACCAATGGGTTACCCTACCACTGTCGCAACCGGTGAAAATAGAGCCGGGAAGCGATTATTCCTACGGCTACTATATGATTCACACTCCAAAGACCCATCCTGTGAGCGTGAACGGTGGTACAAAAATAGGCTCTAAAGGAGATTCCTTCTCCACCTCATCGCCCAACAGCAGCAATTTCGCCAAGTCCAATCCTTCCTGGCGTACTCTTGCCAGTGGTAATATTTCAGGCAACTGGATGCTTGCCGCAGAACTGGATGCCGCTCCCGCCGACGACAGAGGCGTGATAGGATACAATATCTATTATGAAGGCGAATTCAAGGGCATGGTAGAAGCCAACCAAACCACGACACCAGGTTATGTTGTCCCCAAACCCGGTAAATATACTTATGGTATTCAGACGGTAGGCACCAACAGCATAGTGTCGGAGATAATAGAGTCTTCAGTCACAGTACCTCACAGTTCTTCTTATGTGGCACCCACCATCGCCAATCCGGAATTTGACAAGGAGAGCGGAAAAGTGTCGTTCGACATAACTATGGACCGCGCACTCCAGCATTACGGTGAGGCCACCTATAAAGCAGGATTTGACGAGGCCATGACCCTGAACTGGGGCGCACGCTTCACCGCTGAAGAACTGGAAAGCTACCAATACTGGAGAATAAAGAAAATCAACTTCATCATCGGTGAAAAGGTACCCGACGGCTTCAAGCTCCAACTGCACAAGGCCGACGGTACTCTGATTTCTTCGTTCGACATCGGTGCTGACCAGGTTAACCCGCTCGGAATGTATTCGCTCACCCTCCAGGACAATGAGACTTATACCATAAACAACGAGGACATCATCCTCAGCTATCAGGCAAACCTCCCGGCAAAATGCAGTGCAATAGTCCTGGACAATGGTCCGCTTGTAACCGGAGGTGCCGTGGTGAAATTAGCCGGAACCTCGAACTGGCTAAACCTCGGAACAATAAACTCCACCTATAACAACTACAACATTGTAATCGGTGCAACCTGCGTTAAACCGATGTTGAATGGTGCTCCTGAACAGACCGAGGAAATCGGCACCATCGGCTTTGTCGACAACCTGAAATGTATCGAGCTCAAGGCCTCCGAGCTGCGCTCCGGCCTCGGCGTGGAGACCGCAGAACCTGTGGTGGAACAGAAACCGCGCACTGCCGGAACAGGCTATCCTTTCGACCCCAAGTGCTTCTATATCTACCGTAACGGTGAGAAGATTGCCACCATCGAAGAAAACAAGTTCTCTGACATAATATCGGATAACGACATCTACTCTTATCAGGTGAGCGGCCTTTATTCACAGGAATGGGAATCACCGAAATCTTCGCCCTTAGTGATTGACAACGGTGTCAAGCAGGCAGGCCCGGCACCTTATGACCTGAAGGTAGTCAACGCCACCTCTCTGGAATGGAAGGCTCCGCAGGTAGCTCCCGTAATGACCTACTGCACCGCCGACCCGAAAAGCTATGGTGTGGGCATGACAGG
>CAJMDR010000181.1 GCA_905212215.1 uncultured Porphyromonadaceae bacterium | reverse complement strand
CTCTGCTCACCATGATGATGGCGCAGGTAACGGGTTTGCAGCCCGGCGAGTTCGTGCATACCTTCGGCGACCTGCATCTCTATCGCAACCATCTGCAACAGGCGGAATTACTGTTAAGCCGCACCCCGCGGCCATTGCCGGGGATGCGGCTCAATCCGGAGGTGAAGGATATCTTCGCTTTCCGCTATGAGGATTTCAAACTCGAAGGTTACGACCCTTATCCGGCTATTAAAGCCGAAGTCAGCGTATAATCAAAGGAAAGCGGTGCGGAGACGGTGAAGAAGGAGTTCTTCGTCCAGAGCTGCCGGGATGGGCACTCCCGCCATGCGGCATACGATTGCGGTGAGGAGATGCCGGCAGAGCATAGTCACGCAATATCGCGCCCCTTTTACTGTGATAACGGCTTTCCTTCCGTCGGCGCTCCATTCGGCGCCGAGGCACCAGGCGCACAGATGAGAGGCTATTTCCTTTATCCCCTCGCACCATACACCATAGAGTATGTTTTCAGAAACGGGGAGATCTGAAATTGTTCTGAAATCCGCTTCTTCTTCCTCTTCTTCGCTTAGAGCACGAAAAAATATTTGCGTGCTGAGAAGGCTTTCAAATCGTTTTTTATCGCTCTCATAGTCAAAAGCGATGCTTTGTGTTTTTGATGTCATGAAACTCGGTTAAATATCAAATGTTAAAATAAGTTAATCGGGGGGGGTAATTTTGATAATCAGGGGTGGCGGGTCAGATTTTTTTCGTACCTTTGCAATGTGGATAAAAAAGAACCCAATTGAACCGGCGAAGTCTGTGAAGATAATAGCCGGTTTTTTTTATTTTTACACCCCTCGGAAACACATATCTGGACTAATCTCCTATAAATGTAAATACGTGTCTGAAAGCCTGTTCGGAACTACCGAATTGGCTTTTGAAGGGTGATTAAGCCTGATTCTCAGACTATTGCACGGAGGACTGCGGTTCATGGCTTTTAGGTGGATAAGAGTTGCGGAGTGATTTCCGCACTGCAAAGTTAAAAATAATTTCAGATTTATCCAAATTTATTTGTATATATCTGAAAAATATATTAACTTTGCATCAGATTTAATAACCCTCCTGTCCAATCTTTTAAGAAATTAGGCTCTTATAATATGTATCCACACGCAGAAAATGCTGATAACCAGCACGTTGACCCTAAAGGGTATCGGAAAAAAGTATCTGAAAACCCTTTTGAGGACAACCCAAGTCCGGTAAGGGACAAATCCCTCTCCCCCACCCCCTCCTCATCCACTTCATCCACAAATGGAAATTTGTCAGAGAACCTCTGCCCCGCTTATTTTAACGATTTCGAGCGATGGTGCGAGGAATGTGTCATGGTTTCCGACAAGCTCAGCGGCCTTCCTGTGCCGTTTCGCCTCAATGCTCCGCAGCGCAGACTCGCAAGGATAATGGAACGGCAGCGACTGGAAGGAAAGCCGGTGAGGATTATCCTGCTCAAGGCCCGCCAATGGGGCGGCTCGACGTTGGTTCAGGTATATATGGCATGGCATCAGCTTGTAAGGCAGAAAGGGCGCAACGCCCTTGTGTGCGCTCATGTGAAGGATGCCGCAGCTCTAATCCGCTCGACATACTCACTCCTTCTTGCCTCTTACCCCGACCATCTCAAGGATTCCTCTCCCGCCGAATGGAAGCTGAAGCCATATCAGCAGACCCAGGGCACACTCTGGATTCCGCCGAGACAGGCAAGGCTCGCCATCACCTCCGCCAACAACCCCGACAGCCTCCGCGGTGCCTCGTATCATCTCGCGCACCTCAGCGAGGCCGCTTTCTGGGGCGATGGCGATCCGCAGGCCGCTTCCGCAATTGTGCGCCCCGTTTGCGGTACGGTACCCGCTACCCCCGACACGGTGATTGTGGTGGAGTCCACCGCCAACGGTCCCGACAACTGGTTCGCCGCCGAATGGCGCCGTGCCGTAGAGGGGAAGAGCGACAAGACGCCGGTATTCGTGCCGTGGCATGAGATTGAGATTTACCGGCATCCACTCAGCGAGCAGGAGCGCAGAGGGTTACCGTCGCAGCTCGACGACTATGAGCTGAAACTTCTTGGGCGAGGGGTTAGCGCGGAGGCCTTGGCATGGTATCACCGCAAAAGGCGGGAATACAGCACCCATGCGGAGATGATGGCGGAATTCACCCCTCCACGCCGGAAGAAGCCTTCGCCACCTCCGTGGCAAGCCCTTTCCCGCCGTCGCTGACAAAGAGGCTGAGTTGCAGCACGGAGAAAAAGACTATTCTCGGGAATCTCGAGGATCTCGAGAAGCCCGAGAAGCCCGAAATTAAAGCGATTCTGCTGGTGGCTGTTGCCGCCGAGGTGATGAAACTGCTGGAGTTCGGCATCGCGGAAGGGCGCATCCATCTTCTGCGCGAACATGAAGCGGCCTCCCCTTCCGCCCTGATGCAGCTCGCCACACAGCGTTATGCCGCCACCAAGGCCCCTCTGGCAATTGTGGAGTGCGCCGCTCCCGACAGACCGCGTCATGGCCGCTGGTATGTGCGCTATGCCCGCCGAAACGGTCTGCCGCTATGCTATGCCGACGAGTCTCCCCTCCTCCAGCTTACCCCCGACCGCCTCGGCGAGATGACGGACTGCACCCTCCATCTGCTGGAGGAGGACAGGCTGCGCGACCATAACCCCAAGGCGGCTGAGCTGTATCGCCTCTTCGACCCTTCGCGCCCTTACCGCTTCCCAGCTATGGCAGGACGCCTTGCAGCCGCTTTTCTCCTGGAAAACGGGGTGATGCAGCCTTCGGCATCTCCCGCCGACTTTCTTACCTGATAACCTGAAACCAACCCGAAAATACATCTACATCATGGAAACGATATCATCGCTAATAGTGGGGCTATTGGGCGGGGGCGCCATAGTTCAGTTCGCCTCCATGCTGCTCCACGCCCGCCAGAACTCGCGCCAACTCAACGCCAACGCCCTCGGCAGCGAGGTGCAGGCCTTGGAGAGCGCCATAACCACGCTGCGCCAGAACCTCGACGCCGAGATGGAACGGCATGAGAAGGAACGCTCACGCTTAGAGGCCCGCATAGCTCTGCTCGAAAAGCAGATAGCCGACCTCCAGGCACGCAATATCCAGCTTCAGACAATTCATGATTCACAATTTAAAATCCACACCAATGCGTAAGATTACAGAAATCATTCTTCATTGCACCGCCACCGCCGCAGGGCGTAATTTCACTGTTGCCGACATAGATCGCTGGCATCGACAGCGCGGATTCAAAGGAATAGGCTACCACTATGTCGTCTACCTTGACGGCAGCGTCCATGCCGGGAGGAGAGAGGGGGAGGCGGGAGCCCATTGTCTCGGCCACAACGCCCGCTCCATAGGGGTGTGCTACGTGGGAGGACTCAATGCCGCAGGGAAACCCTCCGATACCCGCACTCAGGCACAGAAAACCGCTTTGCGGAAACTGGTGGCCTCGCTGAAAGTCCGGTTTCCGGGCGCCACGCTGCATGGACACTATGAGTTCGCGGCGAAGGCATGTCCGTGCTTTAGAGTGGAGGAGCTGTGAGGGGGTGGTTTTGCCTGCCTGCGGAAAATTTTTTAACTTTGCATTTCAAAGTCCCTTGCGGCTTTGGAATGCAAAGTATAATCCAAAAACGTATAATCTCAAACCCCATACTGATGAAACGATTCCTGGCGTTACTTACCATTGCAACCGCCGCATGCAGCGCCACCTGCTTTCAGGCACAGGCAGTGACTCCGGGCGAGCTCGAGAAGGCAAGGACCATTGCCGCGATTGTCTATCTGCGCAATGCGAACCCTACTTCCGACTATCTCGACAATGTAAAGGCTTCTTCCCGCTCCGAGCTGACCTCGAAGCTCAAGGACAAGGAGAAGGAAAACCTGCGTAAGTTCAACGCGGCACTACCCTCTTCCGCCGGCTCCGAGGAATGGGGCAAGAAGGAATTGGTGGAGTATGCCAAGAAGGCGGTAGTAGCACCCAAGGGGTATTCCTCTACCGGCTATGCCTCGAAAATGGTGGAAACGAAGGTGAACCAGCTCACCATAGCTCCCCCGAAACCGCAGGAACCGGAAACGGAAACCACCGCGGAACAGCAACAGACGGAGACTCCGGGTCCTTCCGCTCCCGACACGGTGGGCGTTTCGGCAAATATCCCCGATCCTTTCACCACGCAGGCCAGCGATGAGATAGCTGCTCAGGACTCCGCTCTGAAAGCGGCTCAGGATACTTTGGAGAAGGCGCAGGCCGAACTGGAAAGGAACCAGCAGGAAGGCTCCTCGTCGATGTTCTACATCGTCATTCTCTGCGTATTGGTGGTTCTGGTAATAGCTTTGGTAATCTATGCCGCCCGCTATTTCAACCGCCAGAACGCCGCCAAAGAAGAGGAAGAAGAGAGAGAGAGGAGAGAGATGTGTGTTTGTAGAATTGTAGGGGAATGTGTGTGTTGTTATCCCTCCTACATTGTGCCTTTATTTATAGTAGTAAAGGGAGAGAAGATATTCCTTCTCCTCCAAGTAATACAAGTTGTAATAGGAAAGGATAACTAGAATCAAATCTAATCTAGGATTTACACAATCACACTTAAACTAGGAATGTTTACAACACTCCCCCTTGAGTGTGTAAATACTCAAGGTAGATTCAGCGTCATGCAGAAGTTGAGGAAGTTGACTCGTCGGCACTGATTCTAAGGAACAACGCTTATTCTCAATAAGGTAGGAACTTGCATAAGTAGTAAGTCTCACTAAAAAACCCTAAGGCTATGGCAAAAACCCAAGTAGGGACAAAATCCATAGTCTAAGGAAAAATGCGTGAGAAATGCAAAGTCAAAAGAAACATCTACAGGACGTCATCAGGGATATGACCAGCCCAAGGTGGGTGCCTCGTTAAAACCTAGTTAGGTAGCAAAAACCCAGTGGGAAAAATGCTCCTAATCGTAGGGAAAAAGAGTACATTAAGATCAAGTGAGTATACTTCTGGATACTCCCCCTGAGTTTGACATAACTTCCAAATGAGAACTACAAGCATTGCATATGAGTAGTTAGGCATACCAATTCC
>CAJMDR010000180.1 GCA_905212215.1 uncultured Porphyromonadaceae bacterium | reverse complement strand
ACTTTTGAGGGTGCTGTCAGAAAGGATGCAGATGTGGTGCCGCGGGGTTCCGAGGAGGAGGGAGCATACTAATGGTATGTGACCGACCCCGAGAGGTTCCCGCGGTACCGCAGATGCGCCTTTATGACACACCCTCTTTTTTATGTTTATTGTTGTTTTATTTTTTCTTGCTTTCCTTATATCTGGCAGCGAACTCCTCTTTCGAGATTGTGAGCTTCACTTTCGGCTTCGTTATGTCAAGAACCATGGTCTTGTTGATGGTAACCTCGGAAGGCTGTCCGGGCTGCAGTTCAGGACCTTCCATGGTGCGTTTCTTGGTAACGTCCCTCAACTCGCCGTTCACATCTTTCTCTGCTGTCTCCGTGTAGGTTATGGTGTAGTCCTTGGGAGACAGGACAATGCCAGTATTGTTGACCAGTGTCAGCGGCCATTTCACCACTTTACCCGATGATTCGGGAATCCAGTTTGAGGATTTCTTGCCTTCGGTGAGGGTGATGCCTTTGGCATATTCGGCGTCAATCTCAGCGTTCATGACGGAATCCTGACGCAAAGAGTCGAGACGCATCTGTTCTGCAGACCGTGCCGGTTCTGCCGCTTCCGCTACGGCGGCTG
This sequence comes from uncultured Porphyromonadaceae bacterium, assembly GCA_905212215.1. Taxonomy (GTDB): domain Bacteria; phylum Bacteroidota; class Bacteroidia; order Bacteroidales; family Muribaculaceae; genus Lepagella. The sequence continues at coordinate 4,479 of CAJMDR010000180.1, read as the reverse complement.
TATCGGCATTGGCGGCCTTTTCCTGATTCTCCTTGTTGCCGGAGCAGCTAACGGTCATTCCCAGCAGCAGGGCAAGACCCGCTGCGAATAATGGTTTCTTCATATTGCAATGATTTGATTCACTGCAAATGTACAAACATTTTTACAACTGACAAAAACCGCCGTCGGAGAGGAGGAGAGTCATAGGAGAATTGATGAATAATGGACTACTCCCCTTCCATCTTAACTCCTTTGAACTGGTAAAGGAGGTTGAACTTAAGCATTATTTTGTCCGAGAGCCCTATCTCGAAACCTGAGCCGGTCTTGCGGATGCTCACTATCTTTACGTCGGGATAATTTTTTGAAACATAATTGCTTATCTTTTTCGGAACAAGCTCCTCGGGCACCGTTCTGCTGCCACAGTCAACTGATTTCCATTTGCCCTTGTTGGAGAACTCTATGGTGGTGCCGTTGGTGAGACGCACATCATAGTCCGTCTTCTTGAGCAGATGACGGTCAATCTTTATCAGACTCACCTTGGCCTTGGGGAAGTATTCGCTGAGCATTTCCTGCGCTTCCTGCGGCAGTTTGTCGCGGCTGATGGTGTAACTGTCAATAAAAGCATTAGCTGAAGTGGCGCCCACAAGCACCACAAGAAGCAGTGTCAATATTTTCTTCATAGCATAAACAGATTATTCCACATTATAACGTGGCAGCAACCCGTTTGGATTAACCGGCAGAGAACTCATAGTACTCCCATTTCACCCGGCACTTCCAAAAATTCCGGTCTTGCAGAAAAAAATACCTTAAAAACAGCATTTTTGTTCACTTTGGCAAAATGCCGCATCTACATGGAATCAACCCCGAGATTCTGCCGAAATTCCACCGATTTAAGCCTTTCGAGGGCTTGAATTGTAGCAATTTGCCATTAAGAATCAAACCTTAACCACTCTTACCCGCTTTTTTGCCTGTTAATCTCGCTTAATAATGCCAAATTTAACGCAAAACATTTGCATTTTGCGTAAAACGGCATTACCTTTGCAGCCGTGTTTTTCATGGTATTAGATTTAAGGTTAGAGGATTAATTGTCGTGAGACAATTAATCTTTTTTTATAACCATGAGTGGAATAAAACGGCTATTATCAGCTAATTACCTACATATCAGCAGGTTAGAAAGATGGATGATGCGTTGAATTTGAAGGCGAGAATGTTCAATGGTACAAGGGAATGTGTACTTCTGAAGGTATTTGCTTACACTATGTTTACACCTGTATTTTACCAAAATTTTTCATCAATCTGTGTTTCCAAAATCACGACCAACTGTCGCCTGAGTCATCGGCTCCCGCTCGGCGGGAGCTACGGTTGTCAAGCGTTATCAAAGCTATTAACACCTGCATTTTTCAGGAGAGGGTGGAGGAGGCGGTGTCCTGGTCGGCGGTGTGGCGCTCGTAGTCGAAGTAGGCTGGCACTATCTTGTGGTAGACCAACAGGGCTATGCCGTAGCAGGCCAACAACACTGCCAGATCCCAACGCAAGGGAAAGAGATGGTGCATGTGTCCGCCGCCAAGACTTATGCCGAAGATTATCCAGAAAAGGGTCTGCACGCAGAGGCAGAGGGTGCACCAGCTATGTATGCGGAAATGCTGTGTGTAGACACTCCATACGGTATAGGGCAGGCAGAGGATGCTGATATATGCCAGGTAGTTCACCGTCTCGGGATGCAACAGCAATGCTCCGAGGCTGACGGTGAAGAAGGTGAGGCCTATCTCGCTCCAGTGGAAAAGGCCTAAGAAAGTACCTTGTGCCGAGTTCACCACCGTCGAGCATCCCTTTGGCTGAATCATGCTGCACACAGCTTCTGCCGAAGCGCTCTGCACGTTGTTCTGTTTCAGTGTAAGCATCCAGCTCACCACCACACCGAGGGCATAGAAGAGCGTGAGCAGCGTCAAAGACCACGAGGCATATATTTTATTGCTGACAAAGAAAAAGGCGCTGAGAGCGACTATAAGCACCCAGAAGGCATAATGCTCCACTATCACCGCGGCATGCTGGAAGCGGTGGCATTTCCAGTCGGGTTCGGCGGAATCGGGCCTGGGAGTGGCTTCCACCGCTTTACCGTTCCACGATTTCAGGAACTCTTCCAAAGGCGCTGTGCCGTTTCCCTGCGAGGTGATGAAGGCCACCTTGCCGCTGTCTGCGGCAGTGACGATGCGCGGCGAACCGTCGGTCATCTGCACCACACAGGGAAGTTTCAGCTCTTGAAGGGCCTTGGCGTCGGCCGGGTCGGCCCTCACCAGATGGCGGTCAACATGATATTCATACAACAGATCCTGAAAAGCCATAAACGCCAGTTTGGGGGGATATGACTTGTATTCGCGGTTAGAAAAGGTGGCCGTATGGGGCACACCGAGCATTTTAACGAAAGTGGTGAACAGGGTGGAAGTTGCCATAGTATTACCTTTTACCTTTTAGAACAAGCCTTTTACCTTTGTGGTTTTGGCCCCCTGTTACTAGGGTAAACCCAGGAATAAGGAGCAAAGAAGAAGCCGCGTCTTTCGGCGCGGCTTCTTTGCACATTATTTGTTCCTTCAGGCGAAAGGGAAGACCTTAAGGCATTAGTAATGTGTCTTTAGTCATGTCAAGTCCCTTACTTGACGAGTATCTTCACGGTGGCGTCTTTTACGGAAACCATATAGAGTCCGGTTGCCACTGCTATGCGCATATTGTCGTTACCGTTGCCGGAGAAGATCACCCTGCCTGCGGCGTCAACTACCTTGACAGGCATGTCGGCGGCGCCGTTGATGATGATTGCACCGGATTCTGTTCCGATTTCCACGCCCTCTGCGATTTCCGATACGCTGTTCAGATGAACCGTCTTCAGCTCGGTGGGACGCGATTCGCCGCGGTCGTACATGGCGGTTACCTGATAGCCGAAATCTCCTGCTTCCTGCAGAGTCTCCTTGTAGGAGGTTGTGGAAACGGGCTGTTCGGTGACGCGCTTGCCGTCGCGGTATACATTGTAGCCTTTCAGCTCGAGCTTGCCGCCGGGAACATAGCTTACTTCATCGATGAAGAGCATGAACTTGTCCTGGCTGACACCGTTGATGGCCATGTATTTCGCTCCTGCGGGCAGGTCGGCGGAATAGAGAGTCCAGTCAGCGGAGATGTTGTTGAAGGCCTTGGCTTCGGTGAAGCTTGCCGGGTTTGCATCGGTCTTCGAGTAGAGTATGCGGAAGCTTTCCGGATACTGCACATCGTAGCTGCGGGCGCGTAGGGAAACGGTCTGAGCCTTTCCGCTGAGTTCGGGCGAGATAGCCCAGTCGTCGCTCTTGCTGCCGTCCTTGGCGAAGACGCTGATGAGCATCATGTTGCCGGCATACGGCTGCCACGACTGGTTGAACTGTCTGTCGGAACCATACTGGAAGGTAAAGAAGCCGGCGTCGGAACCCTGGATGCCGTTGGGGAAGGAGATTCCGTTGGCACCGCCTATGATCTTGCCGTCGCGGTTGATGAGGGTCCATTCTGCCGCCTTGGAGGAGTTCCAGGGAGCGGCGGTCTCGAAGCCTTCGGTTACGGCGTCGAATTCGGCGTTATCATAGTTCGGAGCGCCCCAGCTCAGCTGTGCTGTCTTCCCGTCGGCGTCGGCCGATGCCTGGAACCATGCCGGTACCGGGTAGCTGCTCTTTATTACCTTAACGGTCTTGTCGCCTGAGATATTGTCGGCGAGGTCGAGGTCGGCGTCATAGCTGATTTCAGCCACGAACGATGCTTCGTCGGGATCCACGGTGGTGAAGGTGGCAGGCATGGTGAAGATAGCCGAAGCACCCGAAGCGAGGGATTCGGTAACTGTCTTCTGCATGAAAACCTTGGAGTCGCGGTAGATGTCGATACGATAGTTCTTGGCGGCGTTCTCGCCGTTGTTCTCCACCTTGACGGTGAAAGCTACCTCCTGGTTTGCGGCTGCCATGGCGGGCACATTGAAGTCACCCACGGCGAGGTTGTCGCTTAGCTGTTCTACCAGACGGAAGTTGTCAAACAGAGAGTAGACATAGGACCGAGTGGTGGCTTTCAGTCCAAGCTGTATGGTCTTGCCCTTCATGGCCGTCATGGGAACAGAGACCTTGTTCCAGCCCTGAGCGGCGAAGTCGCTGAATTTACCGGAGTAGAGGGAAACGAAGCCGTTGCCGTCGTTGGCGATTACCTCGAACTCATTATCGTCGGGAGTGTTGCCGATGATGTTGTAGAGATAGAAGTTCAGCACCGGTTTCTTCATTTTCGACATGTCTATCTTGGCGAAAGAGAGGACACCCTGCGCGCCCTGTTGCTTGGCTTCCATACCAACGAAACCGCCGTCTTTGTCGTAGCTGTCGAGGTCGCTGAAGTTGTTGTCGCTGTAGAGATGCCACTTGGCGTCGCCGGAGAGTGCCATACCGCCTATGGGATGCACGGCGGTGCCTCCTGCGAAGGATTCGATGAACGGTACGCTCTGTTCCGGACCGC
>CAJMDR010000179.1 GCA_905212215.1 uncultured Porphyromonadaceae bacterium | reverse complement strand
GATTACTTTGAGCTTAGGTGCGGCGGCCATTACTTCGGCATCGATTTTGTCGCTGCGAACGATGAGACCTTCAACGTCGGCAACAGCTTTGAGCAGGTCCTGACGGGTGCCCTGTTCTACAACTTCGAGCTCGGCTCCGGCGGCGTCAACAGTGTTGGCAATTGCCTTTACGGCTGCGGGAGCAAAGGGTTTCTCGGTGAAAACTAATATCTTCATGATAGTTGATTCTGTTTTAGTAAGTAATCCGGCTGTTAGGTTGTGTTTATTCCGATTACTTATATAAAGGCTGTGCCAAGATTCAGGCACAGCCTTTAAGTATGGTTTGTGATTAGTGTTTAGCCTCGAAATCTTTCATGCAGGCAACGAGAGCCTCTACGCTTTCCATGGGGAGAGCGTTGTAGAGAGAAGCGCGGAAACCGCCTACGCTGCGGTGTCCCTTGATGCCAACCATACCACGTTCGCTTGCGAACTGGAAAAATTCCTGCTCGAGTTCTGCGTAGTCAGGTTTCATCACGAAGCAAACGTTCATGATTGAACGGTCTTCTTCTGCTACGGTGCCCATGAAGAGTTTGTTACGGTCGATTTCTGCATAGAGTTTTGCAGCTTTCTCCATGTCGAACTTCTCGAGAGCGGCCACACCACCCTGCTCTTTGTAGTAACGCAGAGTCATGAGAGCGGAGTAGATGGGAAGTACCGGGGGAGTGTTGAACATGGAACCTTTCTTGATGTGGGTCTCATAGTTGAGCATGGTGGGAATCTGACGGCTTACATGGCCGAGTACTGATTCCTTGACGATAACGAAAGTCACGCCGGCGGGAGCCAGGTTCTTTTGGGCGGCCCCATAGATGAGTGAGGATTTGGTGGGATCGAAAACGCGGCTGAAGATGTCGGAACTCATGTCGCAGACTACAGGAATGGGGCTGTCATAGTCCTTGCGGGTCTCAGTACCGTAGATGGTATTGTTGGAAGTGAAGTGGAAGTAGTCGGCGTCGGTAGGGATGGTGAAATCCTTCGGGATGTAATTGTAGTTGGATTCTTTCGAGGAAGCGACTACGTCAACTTCGCCAAAGAGTTTGGCTTCTTTGATGGCTTTGTTTGCCCATGTGCCGGTGTCGATGTAAGCGGCTTTGGTGTTGAGCAAGTTGTAGGGGACCATGCAGAACTGAGTGCTGGCGCCGCCACCAAGGAAGAGCACATGGTATCCTTCAGGAAGCTCGAGAAGCTCCTTGATGAGTGCAGTGGCTTCGTCTACCACAGCCTGGAATTCTTTACTGCGGTGGCTTACTTCGAGGATGCTCAGGCCGGTGCCTGCGAAGTCGATTACGGCGTCTGCCGTCTTCTTGATGGTGAAGGGCGACAGTATGCTCGGCCCGGCGTAAAAATTGTGCTTTTTCATGTCTGGATATTACGTTTAGGTTAGTTATCCTTATGGTTATTCGTTCTCGCGTATGGTTTGCAGTTGCATTATGGAACCGCTTTCCATATTCGCCGCAAAGATACGCAATTTTAATGGTACACCAAAGTTTTGTGAGATGAAACTTTATTTTTCTTGAAGAAGAGTCCGGAAAACTTCTGTGAATTGATGTTTGACCTCCTCGAAAGGAAGTTTTTCACCTTTCTCCATAGCCATGGAGGTTACTCCTCTGTCTACGAAGCCGCACGGATTGATATAGCTGAAAGGAGTGAGGTCGGTATTGACATTCAACGCGAGGCCATGCATAGTTACGGCATGGGATATTTTCACACCTAACGCCGCAATCTTTCGTTGGCCTGGTGTCTCCACATCAAGCCATACTCCGGGTGCCTCAGGGTCTCTGGAGCCTTGTATGCCGTAACGTTCAAGTGTACGGATTATACTTTCTTCCAAAAGCCTGACATATGCTTTCGCTCCCAATCCATGACGTCTTAAATCAAGGATAGGGTAGGCTACCAACTGACCGGGACCATGGTAAGTAATGTCGCCGCCACGCTCTATGCGTATGCACTCTATACCTTTCTGTTTCAGCAATTCTTCCGGCAGCAACATATTGGCGGGATTGCCATGAAAGCCTAAGGTAAAAACAGGATTGTGCTCAACTAACAGAAGATACTCCTTTCCTGAGCCTTGTTGCAGCGATGCCATGAGTTCATGCTGCAAATCCCAGGTGATACGATATGGCAGTAATCCTAAATCTTGTATTTCCATAGCTGATTGCTACGACAGAGAATCAATGCAGATGTTTTTCGGCATGGTAGCTGGAGCGTACCATAGGTGAGGACTCTATATGGCGGAATCCTTTCATCTTTCCAATGCGTCCGTACTCCTCGAATTTTTCAGGATTGATGTATGCCTGTATCGGGTAATGTTGCTTTGTCGGCTGCAGATATTGGCCAATGGTCATGATTCTGCAACCTGTTTCCAAAAGATCGTCCATTGTGGCGAAAATCTCATCATCGGTTTCACCAAGTCCGAGCATGATGCCGGATTTGGTCTTCACACCATGGTCAGAAAGATACTTGAGTACTTTAAGGGAGCAACGGTAAGTAGCTACACTGCGGACATTTGGCGTAAGTCTTTCCACCGTCTCAAGATTATGTGATATAATCTCGGGGGCAGCTTCGATAAGCATATCAAGCAACTCCTCTCGTCCCTGAAAATCGGGAATAAGGGTTTCCATTGTCACACCTTTGCAACGTTCGCGTAAGGCGTTGACAAGCTTTACCCAATGACCGGCACCCAGGTCGGGGAGGTCATCGCGGTCCACACTCGTAAGGACAACATGTTTCAGCCCAAGTTCTTTGACTGAATCGCAGATGTCATCAATCTCTTTTTCGTCCAGTGGCAACGGTCTGCCGGTAGCGACATTGCAGAATTTGCATGCTCTGGTGCAGATGTTACCGCCAATCATGAACGTGGCTGTTCCTGCTCCCCAACATTCAGCTCTGTTGGGACACATTCCCGAACTGCAGATGGTATGGAGCCCTTTGTCTTTCAGCAGACCCACTACCTGAGAGGTCTTGAATCCACGTGGCAGGCGTATCTTGAGCCAATCCGGTTTACGCCTGAAATCGGCTTTTCCTGTTTCTTGCATAGAAATGAATCAACTGAGTTTAAGCAGTTTAAACATCTCGTCACCGGCAGCAGAGAGGCCATCGAGTTCTTTTCCTCCGGCCTGTGCGAAGAAAGGCTGGCCTCCTCCTCCTCCTTTTATCAATTTAGCAGCCTGACGCACTATCTGTCCTGCGTTGATGCCTTGTTTAACCAGATCATCGCTGACAAGCAGAGTAAGGAGTGGTTTCTGAAGGTTCTGGGTGAGACCCATGAACACATAATGCCCCTCGGTATCAAGGCGACGGATTGTGAAAGCCACATTCTTCACTATTTCAGGAACTCGAGGTCCTTCCAGAATCATGACGCGCACACCATTGATGATGCGAGCTTTTTGTATACACTCTTTGGAAAGATTCTCAACACGTTCGTTGACATATTCTTCTACCTTGGCTCGGAGATCGGCGTTCTCGCTGATAGCTTTTTCTACGGCTGCCCTTACATTCTTAGTATTGCCGAGCATTGAAGCCATTTCATGTATTGTGTCGGTGGCCTCGTCAAGTATTTCCTCAACTTTTGCACCACTTACAGCTTCTATACGCCTTATTCCGGCTGCTATGGAGCTTTCGCTTGTAATACGCACCATACCGATGTTCCCCGTATTGGCTACATGTGTGCCTCCACAAAGTTCAATGGAATCGCCATATTTCACCACTCGCACATGATCGCCGTATTTCTCGCCGAAGAGAGCCATGGCGCCTCTTTTTCTGGCTTCTTCAATGGGCAGATTGCGACATTCGTCCAACGCTATGGCCTGGCGGATACGTTTGTTGACCATGTGTTCCACTTTGCGAATTTCTTCAGGAGTCACTTTCTGGAAGTGTGCAAAGTCGAAGCGGAGTCCATCGGCATGGACCAAAGAGCCTTTCTGTTCAACATGAGTACCGAGCACTTCGCGCAACGCCTGATGCAAAAGGTGAGTGGCAGTATGGTTGGCGCTTATTGCCGCTCTGCGGTCCGCGTCTACACGGGCGATGAACTCTTCTTCCGGATTTACCGGAAGCGACAAGGCAAGGTGAACGCCCATATTGTTTTCACGCTTGGTGTCAAAAATCTTCGTTTCGTTGCCTTCTGAATCCACAAGAATACCGCTGTCACCTGTCTGACCGCCCATCTCGGCATAGAAAGGAGTCTTGTCAAGGACTATCTGATAGTATTCTTTCCCTTTCTGTTTAACACGGCGGTAACGAAGGATATGAACAGGAAATTCCAGATTGTCATAACCTACGAATTCCTGATTGCCTTCTTTCAGAACGACCCATTCGTCTGTTGTTATGGCTGCGGCAGAACGGGCTCTTTCCTTCTGTTTTTTCATCTCAGCCTCGAAACCGGCATGATCGAGAGTGAGGCCATTCTCTTTGAGAATGAGTTCGGTAAGGTCAAGAGGGAATCCATAAGTATCGTAGAGGGTAAAGGCATCTTTGCCGCTAATCTGTTTTTTGTTGTCTTTTTTAGCAGCAAGGATTATTGTGTCAAGAAGACCTATGCCCTTGTCGAGAGTGCGGAGGAAAGCCTCCTCTTCTTCTTTTATTACCTTTTCTATAAGAGTTTGTTGAGCCTTTAGTTCAGGATACGCATCCCCCATCTGGCTTACAAGAGCCGGAATCAGAAGATAAAGGAAAGCTTCTTTTCTGCCTAAGAAAGAATATGCGTAACGTACTGCGCGACGCAGAATACGTCTGATGACATACCCGGCCTTGGCGTTTGAGGGGAGTTGACCGTCGGCTATTGCAAAAGCTATAGTGCGCAGGTGGTCGGCGGCTACGCGCATAGCTACATCGGTTTTCTCGTCCGTTCCATATTTCATGCCGGAAAGGCGACCGATTTCAGCAATCAGAGGCTGGAAGACATCTGTGTCGTAGTTTGAATTCTTGCCTTGGAGAGCCATGCAGAGGCGCTCAAATCCCATACCTGTGTCTATCACCTTATCAGGAAGGGGATGCAAGGTACCGTCGTTGCGTCTGTCATATTGCATGAACACAAGGTTCCATATCTCTATTACCTGTGGATGGTCTTTGTTCA
>CAJMDR010000178.1 GCA_905212215.1 uncultured Porphyromonadaceae bacterium | reverse complement strand
TTTGCTTCTTCTCCGACTTCCTCTTTTGCCGCCGGAAGTTCTCTCTTCGGCAGCGGACGCGCTTGTGTCGGCTGATGTCTCCTCCGGAGTGCTGACCTTGGAAGTCTCACCCTGTTGTTCCTTCCTGCTTCCGATGCTCGGAGAAAGGTTGTCCTCGTAGTCATCGAGAAACTTCTGGGGGTCAAATTTTGATTTTTCATCCTTGGGCATAGTTTTTAGATTTTGATTACTTCACGAATTTCCTTAACCAGCTCAGGGAGATTGCTGTCTTTGAGCAGCCGTCTGTCTGGCGGAAGCAGAGTGGAACGGAAAACTGTCGGCGAGGCACCGGCTGTGCCTCCATCCTTGAAATACTTGGTCGCATAGGTCATGACCGTATTCAGTGATGACAGTTGGAACTCAGACAGGTAGTTGTCAATAAGTTCGCAGATTTTAGTCTTCTGCCTTCCGGGAACTCTGTTCCAGACCAGTTTCATGTCCCTGATGGACGTGTCGCCCGAGTCGATCATCCGTTCCTTGACATTGACCGCAAAGCGCAGAGAGCTTTTCAGGTCACCGGTATCCGGAGAAATGGGAACCAGCAGGTAGTGCATTGATGAAATGAGATTGATAATCTCAAGGTCATTGATTGTACCCGTGATGTCAAAGAGTACCACTTTGATCTCAGGATTCTGTTTTACGTATTCCTCAGCGTCTTCAACAGCTGCGCCCGGCGTAGAATAGATTATCTTGTAGGGGCGTTTGTTGAACTTCGTGTAGAAATTTGTGAAAGTTTTGTTGATTGCTGGATTCTCCTTGGTAACGCGTTTATCGTTATCCCTGTAATCCTTTTGGGTGTGCTGACGAGGGTCACAGTCCATGACAAGCACATCCACCCCGTCAAGGTAATAGAGGTAGCTTGCCGCGAGTGCCGTCAGCGTCGATTTGCCAGAGCCTCCCTTTTGGGACGCAAAGGCGACGAATACGGTGTCGCTCATTCAGTAAAATTTGAGGGTGAAAAATGATGATCAGGAGGGCCGATGCCATTGGGTGTCTTCGGGCTAAGATTGCCGACAGACTGGCTCATCATCGTCACGCTTGGGTCGGAGAACGTAACAGTAGAATGATGTAGCAAAAGTAATCGCTTTCAAGTCAAGTTTTCCGAGAATTTCAAAGCCTATATACCATACACCAAAATTGCGGCTCATTTATTCTCGTCAAGCATTTGATTTACTTGCGTAGTTCGCTTGATGGGCGTTTGTTAGGGAAACATAGCCGTTTGCGAAAAAGTTTATATTTTGATTCAGATTGTCATCCATAGCCAAAAGTAGTTCATTAGCGGTCATTTGAACGATTGTTCATTCATACGATTGACTGCTTGTTCGATTGATAAGCTGTTAATCCGTCTGAACAGTTGAACATCTGAACGTCTGAACGTCTGAACGTCTGAACAACTGAACAACTGAACGTCTGAACAGTTGAACGTCTGAATCTGTGTTCAACTGAACGTCTGAACAGCTGAACGTCTGAACAGCTGAACACTTGAATGTATGAACCAAAGAATGACCGAACATTCAGTTGTATGTTCAATCATTAAATCAGACAGACATCCAGTCTTGTGAACACGGTTTTGAAACATTGACTGCCTGAAAAAAGTTTAATTTCCAATCTCGATTTTCATCCATAGCCATAAATAGTTCATATCCGTGCATGTCAGCATTTTGCAGTGAACAATTTAGCGAGTATGCAGTTATTATTTTCACAAAGGGGATGCTCCCCAAGGATGCTTGAATAAAGCATTTCAGACCTTCGATTATGATGCTCCTGATACAAATCAGTCATGGGTCGGACTGATTATATGATGAAAGCAATACATCAAATATATGTCTTCACATTCTGGAGCATAGTCATTATTTCCACAACGATTATTCTATCGAACAGGATGCACAAACGTGCATTGCAAGGTATGGTTTACGCTGCATGAAACTCATTTTGCAGCATAAACCGCCTTGCCATTGCATGGGGCTTGCGATTACTCCAAAGTCGTAATCGCCGAAGGTCTCCCTGCGGGGCAGTTTCTCTATTTATCCACTAAATTCCATCCAGATTATGAAACAATCAAACTACCGTGGAGGGCGGCATAAGAAGGCCGACCCCTCCACAGCATTCCGATGTTCGGTGAATTTCACCGCTTCGGAACAAGCGAGATTACTCGACATGCAGGAAAAATCCGGCATTGAGTCGCTCTCGGCATTCATCAAAATGCAGGTCTTTGGAAAAACTTTCAAGGTGCATTACATTGATGACAACAGCCGAATCTTCATCAGCAACCTTTCCGATTTCAACAATCAGTATCGCCGGATTGTGAATGATTACGACCTGTTGGTGCAGACATTGAAGGAGAATTTCACCGAAAAGAAAGCCTTGAAATGTCTTTATGCACTGGAGCAGGAGACTATCAAACTGGTCAGGCTCAATCGTGATATTGTCGCGCTCGCCAAAAACTTCGATGAGCAATGGTTGCAAAAATCTCAGTAGGCAATTCTCTCTACGGAAGTCTGGTTTATAACGGAGAAAAGATCAATAAGGAGAAAGGCAAGGTGCTTGCCACTAATAAAATCTATAATGACGGCAGCGGCACCATCAATATCCACCGTGCTTTTGAGGACTTCAAGATGTGGATGCCTCAATCCACCAAGGCAGAGAAACCGATGATGCACATATCCTTGAACCCGCATCCTGATGACCGTCTGAGTGATGCCGAGTATACTCAGTTGGCACATGAGTATATGGAGAAAATGGGCTTCGGTGATATGCCTTTTATTGTCGTGAAGCACGAGGACATTGACAGACATCATATTCATATCGTGGCACTTCGTGTACGACCTGACGGCACGGCAATATCCACCAAGAACAACTTTTACAAGAGCAAGGAGATAACCCGTGAGCTTGAAAAGAAGTATGGACTTCATACTGCCGAACGTCAGAAGATTACTCCGGATATGCCAATCACCAAGGTTGACCCGAATGGAGACGTAAAGCGTCAGGTGGCTATGACGGTAAAGATGGTTGGTATGCGCTATAAGTTCCAGACATTAGGCGAATACAACGCCATTCTCTCCTTATATAATATAAGGTGCGAGAAGGCCGACGGACGCTATAACGGTCGTGAGTATCATGGACTGGTCTATTTCGCCATGGACGATGACGGCAAGACCATCTCAACTCCGTTCAAGGCTTCCCGACTTGGTAAGTTCGCCGGACGTGAGGCTATTGACCGGCGTTATCAGAATGCCAAAGAAAAGATAGATGTCAGACCCACGAAAAGAAAAGTCGCAGCGGTCATGGCGCAGTCATCCGGCAAGGACGATTTCATTGCCCGTCTGAAAACGGAGAATATAGACCTTGTGCTTCGATACACCGATGATGGCCGGATATATGGGGCGACCTATATCGACCACAATACCCGGACAGTTCTCAACGGCTCCCGTCTCGGCAAGGAGTTTTCTGCCAACGCCCTTGAAAAGTGGTTCAATAATCCGGCTGAGAAACCTATTGTCCAGACGCAGAGCAACACCCAAGGTGCCAATACATCACCCGACAATAGTCAGCGCCAACCCCATGACAGGAACGGACAATCGGGAGGAACTACCTCCGGGTCTCAATCGGCAGGGACAGACTGCGCATCCCACGTCTATGTCAAACCAGCCTCATGGATATGACGGCACTTCGATGCTCGACGGTCTGGGTGGTCTGTTCTCAGTCGGCCCGGCTTACGATGCACAGGAGGAAGCCTTCTACCGCGAGATGCAGCGGCGTAAAAAGAAGAAACGTCGCGGTCCCAAACTCTAATTGTTAATTTCTAAATCCGAACAAGTATGTCACAACAAGAAGATGACCTGCGGTCACTTGCCAAAATCATGGATATGCTCCGAGGGGTAGCCATGATACTTGTGGTCGCAAATATATACTGGTTCTGTCGGGAACTGGTTGCCGGGTGGAGATTCCATCCCGAAACAATGAAGGTTCTCAGCAATCTCAATGATGCGGGGAGTCTGTTCTCTAATCCTTGGAACGCCAAATGGTGGGCGTTGCTTCTTCTTGCCCTTTCGTGCTTCGGCACGAAAGGTGTCAAGAATGAGAAAATCCAATGGCGGCAAATCTGGATTATACTGTCGGTCGGCGCATCCCTGTTCTTCCTGAATTGGTGGATGGTCTATATTCCATTGACGTTTCTTTACATCATCACAACTGTGGCTGGTTTTGTATGCCTATTGTTAGGTGGTGTATGGATGAGCCGTCTGTTGAAGAACAATATGATGGACGACCGCTTCAATGAGGAAAATGAATCTTTCATGCAGGAGACCGAGAAGAAGACAAATGAATATTCCATCAACCTACCCACAAAGTTCTTCTACAAAAAGAAGTGGAACAGAGGCTGGATAAATGTCGTCAATCCATTTAGAGCCACCATCGTGCTTGGCACACCTGGCTCCGGCAAGTCATACGCAGTAGTCAACAACTTCATCAAACAGCAGATTGAAAAGGGGTTCAGCTTATACGTCTATGATTACAAAAGTCCTGATTTAACGATGATTGCGTACAATCACATGCTGAACAACAAGGATAAATACGGCAAGTTCCCACCCCGGTTTTGCTTCATAAATTTCGATGATCCGGAACACTCCCACCGCTGTAATCCTATCCATCCCGATTTCATGACGGATATTGCCGACGCTTACGAGTCGGCATATACCATCATGATGAATTTGAACCGCACATGGCTGCAAAAGCAGGGAGACTTCTTCGTCGAGTCGCCAATCGTCCTGTTCGCCGCTATCATCTGGTATTTGAAGCGATTTGAGAATGGTAAATATTGCACGTTCCCTCATGCGATAGAATTTCTTTGCCGGCCATACGAACAGATATTCCCGATTCTGACAAGCTATCCGGAACTGGAAAACTATCTTTCGCCATTCATCGACGCATGGCAGGGCAACGCGCAGGAACAGCTTCAGGGACAGATAGCATCGGCAAAGATTCCTCTTACCCGCATGATTTCGCCGCAGTTATACTGGATTATGACCGGGGATGATTTCACTCTCGACATCAACAATCCGAAAGAGCCGAAGATACTGTGTGTCGGCAATAATCC
>CAJMDR010000177.1 GCA_905212215.1 uncultured Porphyromonadaceae bacterium | reverse complement strand
CAGCTCATGAGCAAGCGTATCGAAGGCTTCACCACCTGCACCAAGACAGGTCAGGAACTGCTTGACGAAATCCGTCTGCAACGTCGTCTTGAACTCTGGGGCGAAGGCTCGACTTTCTTCGATCTCAAACGCTGGGGCATGAACAATACACGTCGTGCCTGGGTGGAGGATGATGTCAACTCCGGAAACATCCCGAGTTCATATGCAATGGATGTGGCACCAAATCAGGCTAATCACTGGGTGCTCATGATTCCTCGTGTTGAGACTGACTACAACGAGGCGATAGACATGAGCGAACTCGCTTGGTAATCAATCGCCAACAATCAATAGAAGGGATGCGCGTTTTGCGCATCCCTTTTTTAGCATTAGATTCAGGACCGGAGTATTATTATTATGAGTGCTGGTAGCATTATGAGAGCCTTGAGGGGTGGTAGTGATGAAATATATGTTGAAATTTCTGTCAGGAATTGAGGTGGTTGTGGAATTTTTTAGCTAACTTTGCGGCGCAAAAGGCAAACAGTCGGGGAACCGGGTGAAAATCCCGGACAGGGCCGCTGCCGTGACGAAGCATAGAAGCTTGTCTGTGTCTACAAGGAAGCAGACAATCCACTGGTAACAGACACTTTAATGTTGTATAATCATTCTCAACTCAGGAAGGTGTATAGAATACTTACTGAATGTTTTCTGAGATATGTTTCAACGTAAAAGAATAACCGGGAAGGATGACAAGTGGAGCCTCGGAGTCGGAATACCTGTCTGTTAGTCGCATCGTTAAGGATTCTCGTGCACCAGAATCAATGCGGTGGAATATCCATTCTCCTCCGTAACACCGGAGTAACAGATAGTTCCATAGTTCCAATTCTTGCCTGCACCATTCCTTGAACCAGGAGACCATTGAGGCTCAACGTCTGATTTGTCTTTTGCGTCAAAGCTATGGGCAGATTTTTTTATACCCGTTCAATAACGAAAGGCAAAGGAAAGGAAAGCGATTCCCGGATGAAGATTTCGCTGGGAATTGCAGCAGTCTGCGTATGCCTGCTGTTTCCTTTTTCAATTCAGGCATCTACTATTGAAGGCCATTTTCACTCAGTTAATGGGAATGACACGATCTCAAGCGAGAAAATCGACACAACCGCACACCACGGTAGTCTCAGCGAAGTAGTGGTATATGGCGAGCGTAACCTTAACCGTGAGGTGATACCATCGCAGACCCTCTCCGGAGAAGAGCTGCAGAGCCTGAATTCACATTCCGTTGCAGATGCCATACGATACTTCGCAGGAGTACAGCTAAAAGATTATGGTGGTGTGGGAGGTGTCAAGACTCTTGACATACGTTCCATGGGTACAAACCACATGGGCATTTTCTACGACGGTATTCAGCTTGGAAACGCGCAGAACGGTCAGATAGACTTAGGCAGATATTCACTTGACAACATAGAGTCAATAACTCTCTACAACGGCCAGAAAAGCAACGTCTTTCAGGGAGCGAAAGACTTCGGCAACGCAGGTACCGTCTATATCACCACCAGACATCCGAAGTTTGTGGAAGGGAAGCGTACCAACCTCAACATTACCATGCGAACAGGCTCTTTCGGTCTTGCAAATCCCAGTTTCCGCGTGGAACAGAAACTGAGCGATGCCGTAAGCGTCTCTCTGAACTCAGAATTCACATACGCCAACGGAAGATATAAATTCACCCTCCGCAAAAAGAAACCGGACGGCACCTTGGCATGGGACACCACAGCCACACGCAAAAACGGTCAGATTCATGCCTTAAGGGTGGAAGCGGGCATCTACGGAAAGGTGACTGACTCGCATTGGTACGGCAAACTCTATTTCTACGATTCCGACCGTGGCATTCCGGGAGCTATCGTGAACAACGTCTGGAAGAACTCTCAGAAACAGTGGGACCGCAACTTCTTCGTACAAGGAAGCTGGCAGCGCCGTTTCGGCAGATACGAGACGAGGCTGAATGCCAAGTATGCCCGCGACTATATGCGCTATCTCAACCCCGATACCACGCTGATGTATCTTGACAACAAGTTCTATCAGAACGAGCTGTACGTATCGTCGGCCAACTGCTATACCATCGTTCCGGGCTGGGAGGCGGACCTTAGCGTCGACTATCAGTGGAACCAGATGAGCGCGTCGCTCGCCAACTTCGCCAAGCCGGTACGCCACACACTCCTTGCCGCCATAGCCACCGCCTGGCGCCGGGGACCGCTGAAAGCGCAAGGCTCCCTCTTGCTGAGTGATGTCAAGGATCGTTCTGAGATTATAAACGGCATAGAGAGTCTCGGCCACAGGACAAGGAACCTCACCCGTTGGACCCCCGCTGTCTTTCTCAGCTGGCGTCCGGGAGTGGACAGAGGCCCTTCGCTAAGGGCCTTCTACAAGCGCACATTCCGTATGCCTACATTCAACGACCTCTATTATACTGACATCGGCAATGTAGACTTGAAACCGGAATATGCCACACAATATAACGTCGGCGTGAACTATGACCTTACTTTCGCATCTCCCTGGGTGCAGAGCCTTTCGCTAACCGCCGACGGTTACCACAACCGCATAAGCGACAAAATCATAGCTGTGCCGAAGGGCACAGGGCAATACCGCTGGATGATGATGAACATAGGCAAAGTCCGCATCTGGGGTCTTGACCTCACTGCCCAGTGCGAGTTCTCGCTTCCCGGCGGTGTCAGCCTCAACGCCCGTGGCTCTTATACCTTCCAGAGGGCGATGGACTATTCCGACCCGTCAGACAACATGGGCCCCGAAGGAACCTACAAAGGACAGATAGCCTACATACCACGCCATTCAGGTTCCGCCACACTGCAGGCTGACTGGAAAGGGTTGCAGATGAACTATTCTTTCATCTATGTCGGCGAGAGATACCACAACTCTTCCAATGTACCCGTGAACCATGAGCAGCCCTGGTATACTTCCGACATTGCTTTCAGCTACCATTTCCCGGTAGGAAAGTCGTGGCTCAAGGCCTCGCTCGAGATAAACAACCTCCTGAACCAGCAATACGAGGTTATCCTTAACTATCCCATGCCGGGCCGCAACTTTAAGGTAATCTTGCAGTGGAACCTCTGAAAAAGCCATAAAACATGACTAAGAAAACCATATACACGCTGTTTGCCGGTGTATTCCTCGGCATGGCACTTTTTACTTCCTGTCGCGAAGACGAACCCATTCCTGTTCCGGAACCGGATCAGGTACAGGATCCCGCCGTTCCCGTTCCGGGACAGGACGGTTATACCCTACATGGCTTCTACCTGCTCAACGAAGGCAACATGGGCACCAACAAATCCACCCTCGATTATATGGACTTCGCAACAGGAGTCTATACACGCAACATATATGCCGCCGCCAATCCCTCGCAGCCGATGGAGATGGGCGATGTCGGCAACGACATAGGCATTTACGGCACAAAGCTCTGGGCGGTGATAAACTGTTCGAACAAGGTGGAGGTGATGCGTGCCAAGGATGCAGTGCGTTTAGGGCAGATAGACATTCCCAACTGCCGCAGCATTATCTTCCATAAAGGTTACGCCTATGTCACCTCCTATGCCGGTCCTGTGGAGATAAATCCCGACTACAGGCAGAAAGGATTCGTGGCAAAAATTGATACCGCCACCTTGCAGGAAGTAGGACGCTGCGTGGTAGGTTTCCAGCCCGACGGAATTGCAGCCTGCGGTGATTCTTTATATGTGGCGAACTCCGGAGGATACATGGTGCCGAACTATGAAAACACCATAAGTGTGATAGACATAGCATCCTTCACCGAGGCAAGAAGGGTGCCGGTAGCTATCAACCTTAACCATGTCATTGCCGACAAACATGGCAATGTTTGGATTTCCAATCGTGGCGACTATTACAACGTCCGTTCCAAACTCTATTGCTATAACCCAAAGAAAGGCATCGTCACCGACTCCATCGACACGCCCGTTTCCGCAATGACCCTTAGCGGCGACTCCCTCTATATCATCTCCACGGCATGGAGCAACGTCACCATGTCGGATGCCCTTTCTTCAGCAATCGTCAACACCGCTACCCGGAGCAAGGTCAGCGACGGCTTTGTGGCGCCCGACATAATGACGGCGATGAAGAAACCATACGGCATAGCGGTGAATCCCGTCAGCCACGACATTTACCTTACCGATGCCGGAAACTATGTTACCCCCGGATGGCTATATTGCCTGAATCCCGACGGCACGCAGAAGTGGAGGCAACGCACAGGCGATATTCCCGCCCACTTCGCTTTCTATGCCACTATTGAGAAGGAAAAACAGTAATTTTCGCAAAGCGATAAAGAAATGAAGAAAGTTATTCTTGTATGCGCAGGCCTTGTCTGCCTGACTGCTTCGGCAAAGACCAACAGTCCGTACATACACAAGGTGCATGATTATCGTCCAGCTCCCGGTCAGTTCGTAAACACCATGCCGGAATATGAGAACGGCAATACCCAGGCCGACATGAACGCTAAATGCGAGGAATATATCGCCGGACAGGCAAGAGGCAGTTTAGTGTGCCTTGGCGCTTATGGCGGATATATCGTTTTCAGCTTCGACCATAATGTGGCCAACAAACCGGGAGAATATGACTTTAAGATCTATGGCAACGCTTTCAGGAATTCCGGTTACTCCGATGCGGGAAGTGCCGAACCGGGAATAGTGATGGTGAGCTATGACAGCAACGGCAACAACATTCCCGACGACCAGTGGTATGAATTGGCAGGCAGCGATTACTATAAATCCACCACACTGCACAGCTATGAGATAACTTACCATAAACCGACGGGTAACGAGCCGGACGCCACCTACATCCACTGGACCAGCAACGACAATGCTGAACCTTCGGGTTATGTTGTCCGCAATTCCTTCCACCGCCAGAGCTACTGGCCACAATGGATTCAGGGCGAAGAACTGAAATTCAGTGGCTCACGGCTTGCCAAGAACGCTTACTATGAGAACGACATGTGGTTGCTCCGTTTTCTGGACTGGGGATATGTCGACAACCGTCCCAACGCCGAAGACCCCGGTTTCAAGATTGACTGGGCGGTGGATGCCTCCGGAAATCCGGTGAAACTCGACCGTATTACCTTTGTCAAAGTCTATACGGGAGTGAACCAGAACTGC
>CAJMDR010000176.1 GCA_905212215.1 uncultured Porphyromonadaceae bacterium | reverse complement strand
TATGGCTTCCCTACTTCCGCCGTAGGATACCCCAACATCAGCAATGAATGGAGCTTCGGACGATTCTTCTGCATCAGCAATGAAATGCTCAGGAAAAGGATGAAGAAACTCAGTGCCGTTATCACCACACCAATGGCAAGCACCACGCCGGCACCAACGTTAAGCAGGAAGCTGGCACGGGAATTAGATTTGTCACCCGCCAATTCCCAGTTCTTGCCGTCGATATAATCGGAAATCGCCACATCGCCCGGCGAATTGGTATTGATGATAATTCTCGAAGGCTGCCTTTGCGTCTTAGAGCCATAAGTGGCATTGGCCCAGTCCATGAATTCCTGTGGCACAAGAATAGTATTCAGCCGCGATGAAAAGCCTGCTATATGCGCCTGCATGGTGGTGGAGTGAGCCGGATTTGAGGTGGAAGTGATGTTCAGCGCCAAGGGTACGCTCTTGATTATCTGTTCGCTGAGCTGCGGCAACCCTGCTCCCGTGGCGAATCCGAAGTTATAGAGTGCCAGATAGTCGCGGCTCATGATAATGGGCACCGTTGTCTCGCCTGGTTTATAGGTCCATTTAGCACCATGCGTGTCGACATATTCTCCGGGCAATGATTCCAGGAAAAGGAAAGTGCTTAGGCCACGGTCCTGGCCGGGTGCCGTAATGGTTGCGCTGACGCGGAAGTCGGCGGTTGTGAACGGTGCCATGCCGCGAACCCAGGGCTGACGCTGTACATCGGCAAGATCCGCCTCGGTGAAGGCTGACGAAGAGAGGCCTATGGTGTTGCTCGCCGATACTTTCTTGTTGACGACAAGGTAATCTTTTTTCACGAAAGAATCGTCACCGTTCCATATTGGAGTGGCGTCGACATACATCTGCAAACCTGCCACCACAATGGTAAGTCCCACAAGGTTCGCAAGCACGAATCCTATGGTCTGAGTCAGCGACAGATTTTTGCGCAACAGTTTGCTAACGGGGTTCATATCTTTAAATCAAACTGTATCAGAGTTTTAAGAGTACCGGGTCGGGGATAGCGAGATGGTTTCCCACAGAAGTAGCCACCACAGCGGCTTTCTGCCGTGATGCCTCTTCTAAAATCATCTCTGCGGCGATGCGGTTGTTCTCCGGGTCAAGATGGCTTACAGGCTCATCGAGCCACAGGAAATCGAAAGGCTGACAGAGAGCGCGAATTATTCCCACCCTCTGTTGCTGTCCTATGCTCATCTTCCCTATCGGGAAATCGCGACGGTCGGCGATGCCGAGCCGTTCGAGCCATTCCTCGACCTTCTTCTCGGGAGTAAAATTGGTAAGGCGCCGTTTCAGCTCAATGTTCTGCCATGCGCTGAGTTCGGGAAAGAGGTCGAGTTCCTGCGGCAGATACGCCAATGAGTTTCGACGCAGATACTGCCAATGGTCTATGGAGAAAGTACTCACATCCTCGCCGTCGAAGAAGATGGTACCGGAATAGTCGCGTCTTGCACCGTATACGTAGGCGCAGAGGCTTGATTTTCCCGTACCGCTCTCGGCGGCGATAATGTATAGTTTCCCCTTTTCAAGCAGCACATCGCCCTCCCAGATTTCGGAAGGGCGTGTAGGCATTTTTGCAAATACCGCCGGCAAAGCGTCATGCAGGCGTATCGTGGTTATGTGGCTGTTTTCTTTGTCAGTCAATGTTTCAAAGATTCAGTTTCTTGAAGTTGCACTACCTCATGATAATGCTTCAGCAATCTTAATCAGCGTCATCAGCGCATTGGCGTCGCTGCCCGTATAAACCTTCAGCTGGAAGCAGAGCTTGGCGTCAACAGGCTTTATAACGAAGGAAGCGCCGTCGAAAGGAATGTTGCTTCCGGGAAGCACCTTCTGCAGGGCAGACGGAGCGGCTATTACACCTATGTAAGCGCCTTCAAGGTCATTGAGATGATTGCCTACGCTGAGTTTGCCGTTCATATTCTCGCTTGTGCGTACCAACAGCGAGCGGCCTTTGATTGTCACCTTGACACCGGTGGAAAGCAGACCTTTCACCGATTCACCTAGTTTGGCGGCATTCTCTGCCGACGACAGGCGTGCCACCATCATCATTTCGGGCATTCCGCTGCCCATCATCTGCGTAGGATTCAAAGCCATAGCCATGGTGCCGTCGAGAGCGTCGATACCCTGCAGCGAGGAAGCCATGGGGAGTGCTGTGGAAAGCGCGGCGGCGACCTTCTTGTCTATGCCTACAGCAACCACATATTCTGCGTTGCCTTCCAGCATCTTCACCGTGCTGAGGTCTATTCTATGGAAGCCTTCGCTCTTGTCGTCGATAGGCTGGAACTTACTGTCAAGGAACTGACCGTTCATCTCCAGCTTGCCCTTCTCGAACCTCACCTGGAAAGCCATGGCATCCATAGATGAAGCGCCCATCAGACCTTGAGCCATGCCTAACTGAGCTGCTCCGGCACCCATCGCGGATAGGGAGGCATAGCCTGAGAGATCGTTTTCTTCCGAAACCAGCTTGTCGGCTATTTCCATAGAGGCCACCGACTTGTCGTCCGAGAGCTTCATGAAGTCGGCCACCTTGGAGGCGTCGGCACCACTCATTACCCAGAAACGATCATCGACAATGATAACCTTTCCGCATACATCCATGGAGCCGTCCTTCTGGAATTTTTCGCCGGACTGTTTCTCGACATAGCTGCGGAAAGCCTCTTCGTCGCCGATGAAGCCGGTTACATAACCATTCTGGGCTTCGTCCATGAACATTACCACTGACGAGAGCTTCACTCCGCCTTTCTGGAGGAGTTCAAAAGGATCCGAGCCATCGGGAGTATGTACCAGGGAGCGAATCTGCTCGCTGAGTTGCAGGGAGTTTCCGTCTTTGGTGGCGTCGATGTCCTTTACCACTTTTTCCACATTGCCGACTACTACCAACTGCGCGTTGGAGGGGACTGTGGAGAGGAGTTCACTGGCATCGGTGCTTTTCGAGCATGAAGCCACGGCGAACAAAAGAGCGAGCACGAAGGCCAGCGATAATGTCTTTTTCATTGCCTTTGGTTTTGAGGTGAATTTTTGCAAAGATAACTAATTTTCTTTACATTACCAAAACCATATTCAGAAAATGAATTGCATATTTCAGACAAGTCGGACTGTTCAGACGAACACACTATGACTAAATTTATACTCAACGGGGCTTTATAAAGAGGGTTCTGCGAGGCGTTTCAGGCCTTCGCGGTTGAGGCGCTGAACGGTCCAGCCATCTACCGGAACCGCTCCAAGGGAGCGATAGAAGGCAAGACTGCTCTTGTTCCAGTCGAGGCATATCCACTCCATTCTGCCGCAACCACAGGTATAGGCCTTCTCCACAAGATGCAGCATCAGCGCTTTGCCGTAGCCTTTGCCTCGCTGTTCGGGAAGCACGAATAAATCTTCCAGATAAAGCCCGCTTCTGCCCACAAAGGTAGAGAAGTTGTAGAAATAAAGTGCAAAGCCTACCGCCCCGCCATCAACTTCGGCAAACACCACTTCTGCGCCATGACGGTCGAACACCCATTCTTCTATCACCTCTGGAGTGGCCTCGACTTCATGAAGCAGTTTCTCGTAATCTGCCAGCAATCTTATGAACCGTACTATCAGAGCACAGTCCTTACGTTCTGCCTTCCGAAAGGTCAATATCGGTTTTCCAGTCGCCATAATTCTAATGCAAAAGACTTTTCCGCAAAGTTACACCATTTGACTGATGTGTCAAAACCAAATTACTTCAAGGGAGTTTTAAGGAGGTTAAGGAATTTAAGGAGGTTAATGGAGGAATAGGATTATTACTGCCAGGTTCTTTGGGGGTATAAAATCCTTTAAGGTTGGAAAGGTGTTGAATTTACATGAACATACGCTCATTCATCATATTGTGCTTCTTGTGCGTGGCTGCCTTCGGTGCCTCAGCCTATGAGGAATTGCCGGCTCGCTACGATGGCTCGATGATGCCGCTGAACCTGGCAGAAGCTCAGAGTCTGCGTGAAGTGGCTCCGGATTCTCTTAAACCTGTGATGATAAACTACGTGGCGCGTCATGGCGCACGGTATCTGTCATCGGCGAAAAAGTTAAGTGTGCTTCGCTCTGCATTTAAAGATGCCGAGAAAGCCGGAACCATAACCGAAAAAGGACGACAATTCATGTTCTTGCTCGACAGTGTGGAATCTGTGACAGCAAACCGTTGGGGAGCGCTCAACACTTTAGGCAAAGAGGAACAACAGGTACTTGCCACGCAGATGCGCGACCTATGCCCGGAACTCATGAACAAAGGTTCTGTGCAGGCTATAGCCACTTATGTTCCGAGAGTGGTGATGTCAATGTACGAGTTCTGCCACACGCTATGCCGCTTGTCCCCGGACTTGGGAATCAGCACCTCCGAAGGAAAGAGGTTCAGCCCTCTGCTGCGTTTCTTCGATACTGACACAGCATACGCCGCATACCTTAAAAAGGGCGCCTGGAAAGAGATTTGCAACCGTTACCAGGAGGAGAGAGTACCCCCGGAACCGGCACGCAGACTGTTGGGAGGCTGTTATGGCAAAGATTCAAAGCGATACCGGGAACTGACAATGGCCATTTATGGCGTTTTACAGTCCTTACGTGCTGCCTCGCTACCGGCTCCCGGCACAGAATGGATGAGTGTAAAAGAATACGAACAATGCTGGCGTGTAGCCAACTTAGAACATTGTCTGCGGCGAACCACCACACCATTAAGTAATTTGCCGACACAAAGCGCCAAAGTATTGTTGCGTTCAATCATCGGCGCCCTTGACTCTGCCGGGATGCCAGGCTCTCCGGTAGCGATCCTAAGATTCGGTCATGCCGAGACCCTTATGCCACTGTTCGACCTGATGAAACTGCCTGGATGTGTGCCCGCACCCAAAACGCCATACGACGAAATATACAAAAGCTGGCAGGATTATGAAGTAGTGCCGTTGGGGGCCAACCTTCTTATCGTTACCTTGCGCGGAGCCTCCGGAAAGCTGTATATATGCATGCGTCTCAACGGACGTTGGGTAGCCCCTTTGTCCAACGGCAGAAAGGTCATACCATACACGGAGTTAAAAGCTTTCTGGCAAGCTATTACGGAATGACTATTTCTTCATGGTAACGCGACGTGACCCGAGACGGTATCCGTCGCAGAAGACCTCCACGGTGTAGTCGCCGGGAGTAAGTGTTACTCCGGAA
>CAJMDR010000175.1 GCA_905212215.1 uncultured Porphyromonadaceae bacterium | reverse complement strand
TAATAATCTTGCCGGAGTCGATGGGCCATACACCGGCAATGGCATTCAGCGTGGTGGATTTACCGGCACCATTACCTCCGACGGCACCATTACGCTTACCGACTGGTGGGGTATATATGTCCGCGAAGGCAACTATGCCGGCAGAGCCCTGGGATGGTTCCACACCACCAAGCTCCTCATTCCCAACGGCACCATGACAGAAACCCGTAAGGATGGAACGCAGCCTACCGCCGGGGAATATGCCGTTGTTGCAGCGCAGAGCGGCAATGTGCTGTCGGTGACCAACTTCGCCAACCATGGCATGACAGTGGAGCTGGTACTGGCCGACGACAAGTCCGCGGTCATAGAGCAGCAGCTCGCCGCCATGGATGTGCAGCATGGCGACATCTACACCGCTTCCATCCTGTCGGAAAGTGAAGAGGGTGTGACTCTCGGCACCACCATCACCACGCTGAAAGCCAACGATGCCCGCACAATCTCCTGGACCGACTGGACACTGCGTTCTGCCACAGCCTATTTCGGCTATCTTTCCAAAGGCAGCATCACTACGGAGTTCGACATCAACTATCCCAAAGGCGTTACCTCGCTTGATGGCAGCGGCACAGAGGCCGACCCGTATAAAATAGCTAATGTGGCCGACCTGAACTATCTGGGTCGTCTCGCAGCTTCCGATGCCACCAAAGGTAAATATTTCAGCATAACCGCCGACATAGACCTCAGTGGCATACGTTTCCAGCCCATCGGCAGTGCGGAACATCCGTTCGAGGGTATAATCAACGGTGGAGGCCATACGCTGAAGAACCTGAATGTGGAGCGTTCTTCCGAAGGCTATGCAGCACTCTTCGGCTATGCTTCTGCAAACAGCGAGATACGAAACATCAAGCTTGCCGGCGCTAAGGTGACCTCCAAAGGGCGTTATAACGCAGCTCTCGCAGCATGGAGCGACGGCCTGATAGCCGATTGCGAGGTCATGCGTGCTTCCGTAGGTTCCGACTATGCCTACACAGCCGGCCTGGCAGCCCATGCCAACACATTGCAAAACTGCCGTCTGTTCATGAGCAACGTGGCAGGCCTCGGCGGTGTTACCGGCGGCATGACGGCCTCCTTAGTGGGCGACATGACCCAGTGCGGTGCAGCCGACAATATTATCTATAGCGGCGTAAGCAGCGCCGGAGCGGTGGCAGGCGGTCTCGCAGCCATCACTGCCGACAGCGTCCGCATTACCGACTCCTATTTCTCCGGAGTAGTCTCGGGCCGTCCCACCACTAACAAGGGACATCACCTCGGCGGCCTCGTGGGACAGGGAAAGGACATCAGCCTTATCCGCTGTTTCTCGCTCGCCACTCTCGAGAATTACACCAACTCGGCTTTCACCGGCGGCCTGGCGGGCTATATGACCGGCACCGTGACCGACTGCTACACCGCAGGCCGTGTGGTGGCTTCCGCATCGCTGTACACCGGAGGTCTCATAGGCACAGCCATGTCCGAGGGTTCGCTCACCGTAAAGAACTGCTATACCTGCGCCGAAGTGCTCGCCGCCTCGTCGGGCAATGACACCGACGCCACCTGCCGCGAGCTTATCGGCTCGTACTACCCGGAGAAAACCACTCTGCAGAACCTCTATTTCGACTCCAACATATCGCGTCTCGGCAACTCTAACAGAGGCCGTACAACGGCACAGCTCACCGCCGCTTCCGGTCCCGAAGGCTTCGGCTCCGACATTTGGCTCTTTACAGAAGGCTATTATCCCCGTCTGAGGACCCTTGCCACCGCAGCTGCCTCGGCACATTCCGCAACGGCAATACAGTTCCAGGGCGCCGACCATCTGAAACGAATCACCACCGATACTCCCGTCAAGACCTTGGGCACAGGAAGTGTGAAATTCCTCGTCAACGGTCAGCTCTCCACCAAAGGCCGTGGCGCCGACTATGTTTCAGGAACACTGAAACTCAACGGCGAATATGCCACCGATACCCTGGTGATTCAGTACAATCCCACCGACTTCTACTATCATGTGATTAAGTTCGCTCCCAAAGCCTTTGACGGCGAGGGTACAGAGGCATCGCCTTACCTTATCAAGACTAAGGAAGACATGCACAAGCTTGCGGAAATCACCACTGAGAAGCGTCAGCCGTTCTCCAAGACCTATTTCCGCCTTGAAAATGACATAGACTTCACCGGCGATTCCACCTTCTTCGGAATTGCAAGGGTGCCCTACAACACATCCGTTTACTTCAACGGCGTCTTCGACGGCAACGGCCACGCAATACGCAATCTTCACATCAATGGCGTTGTCTGGACCACCAAGCCTCAGAAAGAAGGCAGCTGGGAAGGCGGCATGTACGAAGTCACCAAGCAGACAGGCTTCTTCGGACTCTTCGGCACTCTCGGCGCACAGGCTATAATCAGAAACGTAACCCTTGACTCCTCATGTATCTTTGAAGGCGGAAGCTACATAGCAGCTTTCGCCGTGGGCAACTCAGGCCGCATAGAACATTGCCGCAACTACGCCACCGTGCGCAGCTTAGGTGACTATGCCTCCGGATTCGTAAATTCCAATTCCGGTGTGATTGTAGACTGCCTTAACGCAGGAAATATACATGCCAACGGCTCCTATGGCGCAGGTTTTGCCTGCAACAACTTCGGAAGCATAATGCGCGTTGTCAACGTTGGCGACGTACAGGCCAAGACAATAGCCAAGGTTTACCGCGCAGCTACTCCGGCTTCCATGTATGCAGGCGGCATCGTAGCCTATAGCAACGGGCGCGAAATTATTGATGCCATCAATGCAGGATATATCTATTCCGCAAACGTAGGCGGCGGCATAGTTGGTTTCAATCCCAGCTATGGCAATGGTAAGGATTACAATGCTCTGGTGCGTTGCGTCAACTACGGTCTGGTAGAGGGCGGAACTGCTGCCACAGGCTCCATAAACGGTCAGGGCGAAACCGGAGGCACCGTGAAGAGTGTATACTGGGACAGCCAGATTCTGCCGATGCTTCCCAACGCAGGTCAGCATAAGGAAGGCATGGAGGCACGTTCTACCAGCCAGCTCACTTCCGGTACCGCTCCCGAAGGCTTCGAGAGCACCGTATGGAGCTTCAACAAAGGCATGTACCCCATGCTGAAGGAATTTGCTTCCGACCCGTATATGCAGGCTGCAGCAGGCATGGTAATAACCATGGCCGAGGGTCAGGATGTTCGCAACGTTACTTCTCCCGCCACTCTGCGTCAGGCAGAAGGCCTCGTCTGGACCCTTGATGGCACAGCCTTCACCATGGCTGATGGCGTAGTAACGCCTCCCACAACCGTCACAGCTCCTGTTTCCGCTATTCTGACGGCTAAGAGTGCAGGACTTGTCAAGACGATAAAATTGGCATGCATCCCCGCCATCACACTTGAAGGTAAGGGAACACAAGAATCTCCTTATCTGCTCAAGAGCGTAGAGGACTGGACCACCCTGGCAAACTATGTCTCCACCAACAAGGTAGACATGGCAGGTCAGTATGTGAAACTTGTAAACGACATCGACTTCACCGGCAAGACCTTTATTCCGGTAAGTGGCGCACAGTGGAATGCCACTTTGTTAGGCAACAATCACAAGCTCACCGGCATCAACTATACCTGTACCGGTGGCAAGCAGGCACCGATATACATTCTCGGTCCGCAGGGCATGATACGTGACATCACTGTAGAAGGTCTTATCACACAGACCAAGGCCACCTACGCTTCCGCACTGGTTGCCGAGCTTTACGGCACCCTTGAGAACTGCGTAAACCGTGCCACCGTAACCGGTTCCAGAGCATATCGTGCCGGCCTTGCAGCGTTGGCATACCAGGGAGCTACCTTCCGCAATTGTACGAACTATGGCGAGATTTCTGCAACCTCGACATCGGCAGGCAATGCCGCCGGCATCTGCTCAGAGGTGAAAGGTGAAGCTACCTTCATCGGTTGCAAGAACTATGGCAAGACTTCCGGCGGTACTTATTGCGCCGGCATAGTGGCCAAGTCACAACCCTCTACATTTATAGAATGTGCCAATCTCGCCGACCAGGACAATGATGTCTCCTATTGGGGCGGCATCGTAGGCGGTGCCGACGGTAATGCAGATGCAGGCACTTATGTATTCGACCGTTGCTACAACTCCGGCAATCTCAAGACCAAAGGCAACGTGGCAGGTATCGCTGCCAGCAGCGGATATGCCTCCATGCGTATAACAGGCTGCTACAACACTGGTGATGTTATGTCGCAGGGCACCGTGAGCGTCGCAGCAGGTCTATTCGGAAGAATCGGACGTGGATGTTATGTGGCTGACTGCTGGAACTCCGGTAATATCACCGTTAAGAGCAAATCCAATGCAGCCGGCATCATCAACCAGGCCAATCCCGGTAACGGTGTCGATGACCCGACCATCATAGAACGCTGCCGCAACACAGGTACTGTCACTTCCGCTACCTCGCTGGCAGCCGGCATCGTTGTACAGCCCGGTACATATATCGTGATACGTCAGTGTGTGAACGAAGGTGACATCAGTGCCCAGACTTATGCCGTTGGCGGCATCGTTGCCAACACTTACAGTCAGGAACTCACAATCAGCGAATGTATCAACACAGGCAACATCACCACCGGCACCAACCGTGCAGGCGGTATCCTCGGCACATCGCAGGACGCTGCCATCACCATAGAACGCTGTGTTAACGCAGGCAATGTCGCTTCCACATGCACCAAGCAGGGAGCCGTTGAATCCGGCAACGATGCTACGGGACACGCCGTAGGCGGCATTGCAGGCCTTACCGGAGCACATATTGAAGATTGCTACAACGCAGGCGAGGTGAAAGGTGCTTCCCTCACAGGCGGCATAGTAGGCCAGCCGATGTGTAAGGTTGGTAACAACAAAGGCATCATCTCGTTGCTCCGTTGCTACAATATGGGCAAGATAGTTGCCGACTCCACTCAGTGCGGTCCTATCGTAGGTACCGACATCGAGCGTCCCGAAAAGCCTGAATACTGGCTGCCTCAGGCAACCGCCGGCCAGGTATTCTATCTTGACGGTACCTGCAACAGCATTCTCAGCACACCGGGCGTGGCCCTTACTCCCGCACAGTTAGGCACTCTCGACCTTGGTGAGGCATGGGTGGCAGGCGATGACTATACCTTCCCGATGCTGAACTGCTACAAAGACCATGACTGGCTGAG
>CAJMDR010000174.1 GCA_905212215.1 uncultured Porphyromonadaceae bacterium | reverse complement strand
AAGGGGATTCTGGGACGAGTTTCAGGTCGGCATCCTCGGCGTCACCGCCTCCCTCGCAGGACTCGTGGCGGCGGGAAAGGCCGCCGTGAACGCTTACGCCGGGATGCAGCAGGAAATGGCCAACGTGCAGAAGTACACCGGCATGACTGCCGAAGAGGTGGAAGGGCTCAATGAGGAACTGAAGAAGATGGACACCCGCACTTCCCGCGAAGACCTTAACAAGCTCGCTCAGGAGGCCGGAAGGCTCGGTAAGACTTCCAAGGAGGATGTGCTGGGGTTCGTGCGTGCCGCAGACCAGATCAATGTGGCGCTCGACGACCTTGGCGAGGGTGCCACGCTGACACTCTCGAAGCTCACGGGCATCTTCGGCGATGAAGAACGCCTCGGCACGGAGAAGGCGCTGCTCTCGGTAGGCTCGGTAATCAATGAGCTGTCGCAGAACTGCTCCGCCTCGGCGCCGTACCTGGCGGAGTTCGCTTCCCGACTCGGGGGCGTAGGGTCGCAGGCAGGCATGACGGTGCAGCAGATTATGGGTTATGCCGCCGTGCTCGACTCCAACAACCAGGCGCTGGAAGCTTCCGCTACGGCGCTCTCGCAGGTCATGGTGCGTATCTATCAGGATCCGGCGAAGTATGCCCGCGTGGCAGGGCTGGATGTGCAGCACTTCACGGCTCTGGTGAAGGAGGACATGAACGCCGCTCTCATAGAACTGCTGAAGACGTTGCAGCAGGCCGGGAGTATGGATGTGCTCTCGCCGATGTTCAAGGACATGGGCGAGAACGGCTCCCGCGCTATCTCGGCGCTCTCCACGCTCGCCGGACATATTGATGAAGTGGTGGCGCAGCAGGAAGAGGCGAACACGGCATTCAAGGAGGCTACGTCAATAGGCAAGGAGTATGACGTGCAGAACAATACGGTGCAGGCATCTCTCGACAAGGCGAAGGCACGGGTGCATGAGCTGGCCGTGGAACTCGGTGAGAAGCTACAGCCGGTAATGCGGTTCTGTATCTCCTCTTCTACCGTGTTCCTGAAGGTGCTCTCCTCGCTGGTGGACTTCGTAATTGCAAACCAAAGGGCTATCATCGCAGTAAGCGTGGCGCTGACGGCCTATAACGTTGTGATGCTCGTTCATAACGCAAGGATGACGGCAGCAACACGCCTCACAGTGCTTTACAACGGGGCACTGAATCTTTTGAAAAGGCTCCTCCCTGCTGTCAGGCTCCTATTCACTCCTCTCATAAATGCGGTACAATACTTCACCAACGGTTTGCAGGTGAACTACACCATGCAGGAACGTTGGCGTAAGTCTATGGCTGCCATGAATTTTTCTTCATGGACAGGACTTATCCTTACTCTTGGAACTGCAATCTATATGCTTGTGGACAAATGGAGGTCTGCAAAGGAGGAAGCTGAGAGGGTTCGCAAGGAACAGGAGGAATATAAAAGATCACTCACTGACCTTGACTCTACCGCTTCTCAATATTGTGCCTCTGAACTTGCCAGGCTTGACAGTCTTTACAAGGCAGCCACGAATAACGCAAAATCTACCGATGAACGAAAGAAGGCTGCTGAAAGGATGCAAAGCCTTTATCCGGCTTATTTCAAGAACCTTTCCACAGAGCTGATTATGGTGGGACAGGCTTCCAGGGCTTATAAGGAACTGCGCGACTCAATTATTCAGGCTGCAAGGGCAAGAGCAGCCGCATCGAAGATTGAGGAGAATGAGAAACAACTTCTTGACCTTGAGGCTGAGCAGGAGAAGCTTAAGAAAAAAATGGATGATGACGCTCGAAAGGTAAATGCTACAAGAGGCAGCTACAACCGGGCAGAAAGAAGGAACTCCACAGTCGCAATGCTTAACAATCAGAACTTTGTTGCTAACGAGGATGTGGGTACGGCTCTGAACGCATTTCATAAGGCAGTCAGCGATTATGAGCGGTCAAGCCGTGAATATTGGAACAATGTTAACACACAACGACAAATTCATAATGCAAATCAATATCTCAGCGATAAATATAGTAAGGCGGCAGGTTTCCAAAATCAGCAGGATCCGGGTATTCCGACAATACCGGCAGGTGGTGGCGGAGCTGTTTCCGGAGGTGGTGGCGGTGGCGGTCGTGGAAAAGGTGGAAGTGGTGGTGGCGGCAGCTCTGCCTCACAGGACAGATTCGCCAAAGAAAGGGAATGGAGAGAGAGGGAAGAGGCTTCGGCGCGTATAAGCTGGAGAACCGGAGAAACGGATTATCTCGCCTATACAAAACGTATGGATGAAATCGCCGTGGAGTTCTACGAGAAGCAGCTTGAACACACGGATCTCTCCGAAACCGAGAAGCTGAAAATCATCGCTGACTGGCGCGACGCTCAGTACAAACAGCAGGAAACGCTCGACAATCAGACAGTGGAACGTGAGGAGAAACATTACAATCTCCGTCTCTCCACGCTGAAGCAATATTATATTGACGGCACCATATCAAAAGAGACCTACGAGGAGAAAGTGGAAGAGGCCGAAATTGAGCATCAGAAGCGTCTGGTGGACATTTACAAGGCCGGGTCAAAGGAACAGCTCCAGGCGAGTCAACGGCTTAAGGATCTTCTTCTGCAGCAGATGGAGAAACGACAACAGGAAACGCAGAAGCTTCAGGAACAGATGGCCGCGATGCAGAAGGAGTACTTCGGCGAAGACCCCAACGAGCAAAGTAAGAAGATGTTCGTGGAGTTGATTCAGCTGAAGAAAATCTATGACAATCTTCTCGCTCAGGCCGGAGACAATGAAAAGCGCCGTCTCGACATTGTGGAAGCATACGAGAAGGCGGTTCTCCTTATCCGTAAGAAATATGGCATGGAGGGCGGCAAAGCAAGTGCCAACGGACTCATCAATGCCTTGGAGAAAGCGAATGAATGGATGAAATCGGAAGCTGCACAGAAATTCGCCGGTGCTATGTCTACGGTTGTTTCCGGGATGTCGGCTATTTTCTCTCAGCTTAACACAGGCATTCAGGCCGACTTGCAGATTCAGACCGCAGAGATTAACAAGCGTTATGACGCGGAACTGAGCCGAGCCGAAGGTAACTCCTACAAGGTTCGTAAACTCGAAAAGGATAAGGAGAAAGAACTTGCCAAAGCCAAAAATGAGGCAAACCGCAAGATGTTCGCGATGCAGGTAATTCAGGCCGTTTCGCAAACATACCAGAACGCGCTGAGCGCTTATGGCGCCGCTTTAAAGGTTGGTGGAATGGCAGGTATTATCTTAGCGCCCATCGCGGCGGCCATGGCCATGGCCGCCGGCATGATGCAGGTGGCGAACATCAAGAAACAGCAGCAGGCTTCGGAGGCTCAGGGCTACGCAGAGGGCGGTTTCACGCCGAAAGGACGTCGTGACGAAGCTGTCGGTGTGGTTCATGCCGGGGAATGGGTGGCTTCGCAGAAACTTGTGAACAATCCTCGCACTCGCCCTCTGCTGGAGGCTCTGGACTATGCTCAGCGCACTAACACCATCGGCTCGACCGCCGCCGATGTCTCCCGCTCTATAACAGCGCCCATGCTGTTAGCATCGCAGCCCGCAGCTCAGCCCGTTGTCGTGCAACCGGCAATGCCAACTGTGGTAGTGGAGCAGAACGGTGAGTATGCCGCCACCATGCGCAGACTCGCTGACCGCCTCAATCAGCCTTTCGTCACCATTAACACCGTTACCGGAGAATATGGATCACTCAAGGCAGATGAAGATTATGCCCGTCTTATGAAAAATAAATCTCCCAAATCACGTAAGAGTTGACGAGTGGAAGAGTTAATGAGCGGATGAGTCATTGAGTTGACGTCTAATGCCGTCCGAACCAATGAACCACAAACAATGAACAATAAACAATGCACATAACAATAAACAACCAGCCCGCCGCGCTGAAGAAAGGAACATCATTCGAATATGTCTCCGAGAACCGCCTTTTCTCCGGTAGCGACGGTTATACTCTCTCTATCACTTTTCCGTTGAGCGAATGCCCGGAAAACCTGGCTATCTTCGGCCATATAAACCGCGCCGACGTGGCGGCCCGTAAGGTGATCTTCGACTGCGAGATTCAGGACGGAGTTTTCTGCAAGGCAGGCTCCATAACAATCACGGAAATATCAGAGACGGAGGTGAAGACGCAGTTCCTTGAGGGCCGCTCGGAACAGAACTTCAACAAGACTTTCGACAAGGTTTATGTCAATGAACTTGACCTCGGGGAACCGGAGACGGTCAACAAGTCCGCCAGAACGCCCATGCAGGCATGGCAACCGGATCTTGCAAATCCTGTGGCGGTGGCCCTGCCCTGGGTGAACGACTATTCCGGTAACATTCAGAACCAGGCGGAGTGCATTATCGACAATGAGGCGCAGAACCGTTTCCACTACGTATGGAACAAAGACACCGCCGGGCTCTCCTGGCAACCTTATCTCATTCATATAACCAAAAAGATCTGTGAGGCCGTGGGCTACTCCCACGACTTCACGGCTTGGGAACAGGCGGAAGGCTTCAAGTATCTGCTTATCTGCAACACTCTCCCTTTCGCATGGTATATGCCGGAGTATGCAAACGCTCTCCCGCATTGGTCCGTGCAGGAATATTTCGAGAAACTGGAGTTGCTGTTAGGCGGAGAATTCGACTTCGACCACCGCAGAAAGATTATCTCTTTCAACTTCACGCAGCAGGCTCTCGCCGCTTTGCCGCCTGTCGAACTGCGCGATGTGGTGGAAGCGCACTCCACGGAGGTGAAGGTGGACGACATGCAATGTGACTACATGGAATGTAAGAATCTCGCTTACAAGGATTGCAGCCATGAGATGTGGAAGTTCTATTCCTGCGACTGGTTCATCAAGGGCTGGCAGTCAAGGCTTGTACACTACGACACACTCTCAGCTCTGATCGCCGACTGCACGTCTTTCCACAAATGGGACGGTCTGCATACACGCAACGGAAAGATCGACAAGCTGCTCTATGCCGCCGACGTCGATACTTACTTCATTGTCCGGCCAATGGAGCGGTACAAGAATGTAATCGACTTCGAGCAGAAGAAGATTTTCCGGTACATGTATTTCTGCCGCCTCCAGCCGGTGAACATGTTCGGCGCTCGTATCAACGACCCGGACGAAGACGCCGGCCAGGAGGAAATAGAGTTCGTCCCGGCCTGGATAGACGACACGGAAGCGAAATACGGGAAGCTGCTTTTCCTCTCTTTCGGCTC
>CAJMDR010000173.1 GCA_905212215.1 uncultured Porphyromonadaceae bacterium | reverse complement strand
GGCTGCCGTGGCGCCGAGCTGGTCGGGATTCTCTATCACGGAATAGAACATACTGTCTATCTGACGGGTCTCCTCAGGTACATTGCTGTACTGTTCCGGAGTCATATCTTTAAGACCCACAAGCATGGAAGCGTAATGCTCTATCTGCATGGCGCCCTCGCTGAGGCCGCTGTTGTTGAGATAGGCCTTGACCTCGTTCCACTGTTCCTGAAGATGCTTCTCGTCCAGACCCTGCAGAACAGGATTACCGGCCTTGAGCTTGTTGTAGTCGCCGCCCATCTCGCGGTACATCTCCACGAAGCCCCAGAATCGCAACGGTGCCTGCTGACTCTCTATGGTGAGGGCAACATTGCCGAAGTTCAGACGGATGTCCTGCTCGTAGGCTACATAGCGGGCATAAAGCTCTATCATGCCGGCAAGCATGTTGCGTCCTTTCTCCTTGAGCTG
Source organism: uncultured Porphyromonadaceae bacterium (assembly GCA_905212215.1). Lineage (GTDB taxonomy): Bacteria > Bacteroidota > Bacteroidia > Bacteroidales > Muribaculaceae > Lepagella. Next base: position 4,774 of record CAJMDR010000173.1, on the reverse strand, counting down.
GTTGTTGCCGGTAGCGACACCGAGGTCATAATAGAGCTTGGCGATGTCCGGGCCTAACTGCAAGCCGTAGGGACGTACCTCCGCAGGCTGTTTGTCGGTGATGTATTCCATTAACTTCTGTGCCTGGGCATAGCATTTCTGTGCCTTGGCGGCATCGCCTGCTTCCTTGGCGGCGTTGCCCTCGCGGTAATACTGCTGTGCGCCCATGAGCATATAGTTGCGCATGGTGGTTATCATGCGGCCGGCTGTCTCGTCGTAATAAGGCTTACGACCCTTGTTGTCGGCACCGCCCCACAGGAACTTGGTGTCCACATTGTTGAAGAAGCGGTCCGAGCTAACTGTGTTGCCTTTGTTGAGCCATGGAACAAGCTGAAGCGTCAGGCCCGTTGCCGTCTGGTACGGATCCAGTCCCATGTAATATTCGCTGCCTACGGTGGAGCACCAGTAGATGGGGCGTTTCCAGCCTGTGGCGGCATTGGTGGCGATGATGTCGAGCATAACTAGATCGCTCTGGCTCAGATAGCCTCTTGCACGGTATGAGGGACTTGCTGCGAGGTCAAGTTCTATTCGGTCCACAAGACGTGCTGTGTCGGTGGGTGCCACATAACCCTGCTTCACCATGGTGGGCTTGTCGATGTCGATATAAACCTTCGAGGTGGGGAAGGTGGGATAGCCCTGGGTGTCGCGTCCATTGCCGGAATATACCGCCTTCAGTGCCTCGGACAGTGCCATTGGCTTGTTGTTGGTCGTGTTCACAAGCGTTATCTGCATATTGTCGTAGGCGATGTCGCTCTGTTTGGCCGTCAGCGGTACCGGAGCGGACTCGTAAGCCTGCATGTAGAGCTGGTTGGCGTACCAGTCGCTCGACAGATATGAGAGGTTGATGATACGCACGTCGGGACGTACGCCTTCTACCTCCTGGGCATACCACAACGGGAAGGTGTCGTTATCGCCGTTGCAGAAGATTATGGCGTTGGGTTCGGTGCTTTCCAGATAGTTGATGGCATAGTCTCTTGCCGCCGTTCTTCCGGAGCGGTCATGGTCGTCCCATGTCTGGCTCACCATCTGCAAAGGCACGCAGATGCCTAACAGACAGGCTACCACGCCGCACCACAGGCCAATCTTGCGGTCCTCGCCCGGATAGGACTTCATGCCATCCTCGGTCTCTTCATTCTTGCCGGATTCCATCTGGCCTTTCTGGGCGTCTCCCTTGGTGATGCCTTTGGGACTGCTTCCCCACAGCAACAGTCGCCACAGAGCTGCCACGCCCATGCCTATCCAGATGGCGAACGCATAGAAGCTGCCTGCATAGGCGTAGTCTCGTTCACGAGGCTGATAAGGAGGCTGGTTGAGGTAGAGGATGATGGCGATGCCCGTCATGAAGAACAGGAAGAATACCACCCAGAACTGTTCCACGCCGCGTTTGCCGGAGAAGGCCTGCCAGAAGAGTCCTAACAGTCCAAGCAGCAACGGAAGCATGTAGAATACGTTGTGACCCGGATTCTCCTTGCCCAGTTCCGGCGGAAGCTTGCTCTGGTCGCCGAGGCGTGCATTGTCAATGAACGGTATGCCGGAAATCCAGTTGCCTGCATCGAGTTCGCCGCCCATGTTCATCACGTCGTTCTGTCGGCCCGCGAAGTTCCACATGAAGTAGCGCATGTACATGTGGTTGAACTGATAGCGGAAGAAGTATTCCAGGTTCATTCCCATGCTGGGCTTGAAGGCCATCTTCGGCGGGAAGGAATAGACGCCGTCGCCAATCATTACGGGATTGCCGTTCACGTCGAGTTCCTGCATTTCGTTGCCATATTCGTCTACGGCATTTATGGCTACGGTGTTCTCCAGAGCCACGGAGTCGGTGAGCGACGGTGCCCATACCTCGTAGCCGCGCTGATGCTGAGGCATGGAGGAATACACACGCGGGAACAGCATGTTGAGCTCCGGATTGGAACGGGGCTTCATGGTGTGGCTCTTGATAACGTAGTGGTCGCCGCCACGTTCTATGTTCTTGATGTTCTCGGCGCGTTCGTCGGTGGTGAGCGATGCCGCAACTGGTGCGGGAGCACCTTTCACTCCCTTGCCGTAGGTGGGTTCGCCGTAGTCTATCACTGAGTTGTACATGGGATAGTTGACTGTGGCGCCGCCCATCTGTCGTGGCTCCATGCCCATGTATTTCTTCTGTGTGTCGGAATGGTAGGTCTCGCCGTAGAGCAACGGGGTGTCGCCATACTGCTCGCGGTTGAGGTACGACGCCAGGTCGAACACATTGTCAGGCGAGTTCTGGTTCATCGGCGTGTCGGCCGAAGAACGGATGAGGATAAGGGCGTAGGATGAATACCCCACGAAGATTACCGCTATGCTCCACATTATCACTGTGAGCACCCTTACCGGGAGGCCGCGCTTGAAGACTGTGAACATAACCACCGCAAGGGCTGCCAAAAGCAGGAACCATACCCAACCGCTATGGGTGAAGCACAACATGCCGGAGAAGGCCACCGCGAGGATGAACGAGATTCGGATGCGGTTCGCCGACTGCTGTTTGTAAAGCTCGTAGAGGCACCACAGGAACACTGCTACGGTGAACACAGCATACAGCAGCACACCGGTATTGAAGCTCATGTGGAGTGTGTTGACGCAGAACAGCTCGAACATCTGGGCTACCTTGATGAAACCCGGTACCAGGCCGTACAGCACAAGTACTATTATAGCGAACGAGATACCTAAGGTGGCGAGCGACTTCCACACGTTCATGTCCTTGAACTTGCGGAAGGCGAACACAAGGGCGATGGCGGGAATGCAGAGCAGGTTGAGCAGATGCACCGCAACGCTCACGCCGATGATGTAGGCTATGAGGATGAGATATGCATCGCTGTGTGGCTGTCCCGCACGGTTCTCCCATTTCAGTATGAGCCAGAACACTAAGGCGGTGCAGAACGACGAATAGGCGTATACCTCGGCTTCCACGGCGGAGAACCAGAAGGTATCGGACCATGCGTATGCCAGGGCGCCTACCACGCCGCTTCCCATGATGGCAAGATAGCGGCCTACGCTCAGTTCGCCGTCATTCTCACGGCGTACCAGCAGGCGGCGTGTAAGGTGTGTGATGGTCCAGAAAAGGAGGAGGATGGTGAGAGCCGACAGCAGGCCGCTCATGGCATTCACCATCAGTGCCACTGTCTGTGGCGATGAGGCGAAGTTGGCGAAGAACCGCGCTGTGAGCATGAAAATGGGGTTGCCCGGCGGGTGGCCGATTTCAAGCTTGTCGGCCTGGATTATAAACTCGCCGCAGTCCCAGTAGGACGCCGTTGGCTCAAGCGTAAGCCAATAGGAGGCCAACGCTATGATAAACACCACCCATCCGGTGATATTGTTTATCAGATTGTATTTCTTGGTTATCATTCCCGGGTGATTATTGTCTGATATCAGGTTTTAGATTGGTGCGAAACCCGTTTACGCACCTTTCTTTACAGCTTGCAAAGGTAATGATTTTTTTTCATATATGCAAACCTCGTCTTGCGGAGTGATCGGAATGTAGAGCAATTGGAATAATTCGCAAAAAAAACGATAAGTCCGATTTCTCTGATAAGTCCGATAGGTATGATCTGTCCTGCTTGTCCGAGCTTTCTCAGCGAATCAGCACTTTTGCCGCTTTGCCGCCTATGCGCACTGTCAGAACTCCTTTGGCGAACGGATGCAAGGTGTGTGTGCCTGCTGAAAGTGTTTTGGCAAAGTAAATCCGTCCCGTAAGGTCACTTATCACAACAATGCTCTCCTCAGTAAGGCGGAGGTTTATACGGTCACTCTCTACTGTTATGGCTGCGTTGTCTTGCGCTACGGTCTCCACACCTACGTGCGAAACGACTCTGACTTTGAATGTGCGTGTGGCACCGCTTGATTTCTCTTTCACGGTGAGTTCTCCAAATCCGCGGTGCTCGGGCCGTGCGAGATAAGGTGTTATGAGGCTGAAATAACGGTCTACGCTCCATTCCAACTGCGGACGGGAACCGAGATAAATGCAGTCATTGACATTCTCGGCAAAGTCGCCTGCTCTGGAATAGCCTATGCAGGCTGAGGCAAGTATTCCCTGAGCGCTCGGTGCCGGGAGGGTGAGCAACGGATAGCACCACGACGCTTTGTCGAACCCGGCTCCCAAAGGATTCTCGCAAAGTTCGGCGGTGGAGACGCCGATACCGCTTGTCAGGTCAAGCGAAGAGAGTCGCAGACACACTTCGGCGTCATAATAGACCTTGTCGATAGTAACTCCTTCGGCGCCTTGTTCTGCGGTTGCTATGGCTGATACCTGAGCCCCGCTGCCGGAAGTAGTTCCCGTAATGCTACCGGCGTTATAGCTGGCGGTTATGGTGGTGCCGGAATGCAGGATTCCCGCCAGGCCGCCTACGGCACTCTCCGCCTTCACTGCCCCGAGGTTGTAGCAGAGCATGAAATAGGCGTCCGTGGCATCGGCGGTAAGGCCTCCTGCAATGCCTCTTTTGCCGCGTCTCGGCGCGGTAGTGGCGGTGACCGGGCCTACGTTATAGCAGTTGAACGCGCGGAAACCATCTTCCACGGTGCCTGCGAGACCTCCTACGCCGTAACAGTCGGGAGCATTGATGGCACCGTTGTTGCCGCTATACTGTATTCTGCCGAACGACATCCCGCAGATGCCGCCGATATATGATCCTCCGTTTCCGGTATGAGTTACTGATGCGCTATTGAAACAACGCTGCAACGTGGTATGTCCCGAGGCGAAACCGACTGCGCCGCCGGCATAATC
>CAJMDR010000172.1 GCA_905212215.1 uncultured Porphyromonadaceae bacterium | reverse complement strand
CATGTCCCGACAGCGAGGCGCTCGCCCTGGAACGGCATCCCTTGGGCGCGGAAGAAATCAAGGTCACCATTGATGAAAAAGGGATGGTGAGCGACATCAACAAGGAAGTGGATCCGGCGGTTGCCATCGGCGAGTCTACGGGTCTGGAGAAGATGGGCGCGGAATATACCCGGGAACTCTTCAATGTCCTTGATACGATGATAAAGGAGGAAGGCCTCGACAATGTGTTCTATGAAAAGGCCTTTGAACGGCTTATAGCCCGTGGCATGAGTTTACGTCCGGTGGATATAACAGGTCTGACGGCAATGGAGCTGGATACCGTGGAGGACTTCGATAAGGCCAGGACTTCGACCAACCTCTAAATGGCTGATTACGACATTCGTCCCCTCCAGCTGAGAGTGCTGGAGTCGCTGAAGATGTTTCATGCGGTGTGCGTGGAACATGGCCTGCGCTATTTCATCACCGCCGGTACCATGCTCGGTGCCGTAAGGCATGGCGGCTTCATTCCCTGGGACGATGACCTGGATGTGGCGATGCCCCGTCGCGACTATGACCTCCTCATGGAAAACAGCAATGAGTGGCTGCCATATCCTTTGGAACTGGTATGCGCCGAGAATGACCCGGAATATCCTTTGCCGTTCGCAAAATTGCAGGATGCTTCCACCACGTTGCTGGAAAGGCCGCATCTTCCTTTCTTAGGCGGCATATATATGGATGTGTTCCCGCTTGATGGTGTGCCGTCGTCTTGGTTAGGACAGCATCTTCGTTTCACTCAATATGAATATCTCAAGCGGGCACTATACTTCGTGCACCGCGACCCATACAAGCATGGTCACGGCGCATCGTCGTGGCTACCGTTCCTTGCCCGCCGCATGCACACCATGGCATCATTGCAGAAGGACATCAGACGGCTGATGAAGGTAAATGACTATGACGCCTCGCCGTTTGTGGCAGACTATGACGACGGACTGAAAGGCATCACTCCCCGCGAGGTGTTCGGCGAACCTACTCTGATTCACTTTGAAGACACCGAGGTATGGGGCTACAGTCACCCAGACATGTATTTAAGGCGCAAATATGGTCCGGATTATATGCAGATGCCCCCGGAAGAAAAACGCAGGCAACATAACTTTTTCCTGCTTGACCTCGACAACCCCTACCGCGAGAGCCGTGACAAGGTGAAGGAAATGCTTGCTTCGGCGCAGCAGCACTGACCTCACTCGGACCAATCGGACTTATCTGACTTATCGGTAGTCAATCCCAGTACTCATAGTACTCATAGCGCTCACAGTACTCCCAGAATTCCCACACCTTCTAAAAACTGATAGTTAGGAAAAGGCGTTATACTATTGGCGGCGGAAACCGCCCGGAAATAAATAACCCTTCACACTATGGACTGTATCAGCATTGCTGTTAAGAAATATATGCCTTTGCTGGCGATTGCCCTGCTGCTGACAGTGGCGGCTTCTTCCTGTTCGGAGTCTAATGTGCCCTGCGAGCAGGTAAAGATTCCTGTAAAGCTCACCATACGCCATAATCTGGAATGGACCGATACATTGTTCTATCCCAACGGCTATCAGGCAAGAGATGGCATTGAACAGCCGCCATGCCGGGTGAGATATGTTATCCGTGCCTATCCCAAAGGAGCCAACGGCGGACAGAGCCATCTCTTTGAGTTCTTCAGCAATGACCTTACCCTTTCCACCTTCACCACTACGTTAAAGCTGCCGATGGGCGACTGGGATCTATATGCCTGGCAGGACCTCGTAACCGAAGGAGAGGAACCATATTATAATGTCAATGACTTCCGAGAAATAAGCTATATCAAGCCCTATCGAGGCGATACGGACCATCGCGACTGCTTCCGCGGCATGGTGAACGTAACGGTGCCCCCGCAGGCATTGTCGGGTCAGGATGTGGAGGGTATTCTTGACTTGGAGCGCCCCACCGGGAAATATGTGTTCATAGCCACCGACTACAACGAGTTCGTGAGCGAGTTGGGCAGCCAGAATCCTGCGGGATACTCTATTACCGGCATCTACGCCACCTTCATGCCCTCGGTGTTCAACAACCTTGAAGACCGCGTCATAGATTCAGCCCGTGGAATGCGCTATGATGCCACTATCGTGCCGTTGGGCAACGGCAGAGCCGCAATAGCAATGGATTATGTGTTGATGAACAGCCGCGACTCAGGAGTGCAGATACAGCTTGCCCTGCGCAACAACGCCACCGGAGAACTCCATGCCATTACCGATGTGATAACCGTGCCGTTGCGTCGTGCCAGGATAACATACGTGGAAGGCGATTTCCTCACCGCCAAAAGCTCCTCCGGAATCAATATCGACGTAGGCTTTTCCGGTGACATCAACATCAAAATCTAATTTTAAGGAGTTTAAGGCTTAAGGCGATTAGGCTCTTGTTTGCAGCCTGGGTTGTCGGCCTGCGCTCGGCGCAGGCTATGGCCCGCTTTACTTTAAACTCCCTAAATTCCTTAACCTCCAAGTTTATTTGCCGACCAGGCGGCGTCTAAGTCTCGATAAAGTTTGCTGTGCTATTCCCAAATATTGGGCAATGTATTTCAAAGCTACTGTCTTGCTAAGGTCGGCTGGCTTTATCGCCCGCAAAGCTTCCGGGGTAGTCTGCCAGAAACCGGCAAAGCGTTGCTGAGGAGTAGCCAATGCAAAATTACTGTAAAGGCCTTCGAAACTATAAAACTGTTCCACTAACATATTTCGCATCCACTCAATAAGTTCGGGCCATTGTTTTTCCAGATGACGATAAGCGTCAAGATCAAGGCGCCATCCGTTGCCTTGCTCTAATGCTACCAGTTTGAAACGAGACACTTCTCCTCCATAATATGTATGAAATGATAAGAATACATCACCTATGCCGCCGAAGCAAAGAGTGTCTTCGCGAGAACCTTTGTTGAGTGCTATGCGCAGGATTCCCTCGGATATAAATATAATGTCGTTGCACAGTTCATCTTGTGCCACAACCGTCTCTCCACGATCGAAAAAGAAAGGACGGCACTGACGTTCTACAGCCGAAATACAGTCGCGACTCAGTAATGAGCATCTTCCCATTATTTCGCCAAGTTCCATATTATTCCGTTTTGGGGGTTGAAATTCATAAATCTCTCTAAATTTTATGTGTATTTGAATTCAAGTTCAAAAATTCATTTTTTGAACGCAAATCCGCATTTTAATTTTGCCATATCACTTTTGAGAATTTTTCAACCTCAACCAAGTGCAAAATTACACATAAATAATCATAACACAAAAGAGAGACAATGAACAGAATCTTTACCAGCATCCTGACGGGCGCACTTATGGCTCTTTCTGCCTCAACGGTTTCCGGCTCGATAAAAGTCGGAGATCTATGGTTCGAGCTTACCACCGACTCCACGGCACAGGTTGCCGCAGCGGAAAATGATGGTTACACCGGTGCCGTTACAATACCGGAAACAATCGCCGTTGAAGGCAAGAACTATACCGTGACGGGGATTGTGCCAAGGGCCTTTTATGCAGCTGAGAAAGTTACCTCAGTCTTACTCCCGTCAACCATCAACACAATCGGCACTTATGCTTTCTGCGCCTGCTACGGGCTTGAGAGCATCAACCTGCAGGATACCCGCATCACCGCTTTGCCCACCGGGGCATTCGGAGCATGCTGGGCTCTGAAAACAGTAACTCTGCCCAAGACCCTGACAAGCATGGAGGGAAATCCTTTCTATATGCCTACCAGACTTACGGCATTCAATGTTGCCGATGGAAATCCCGCCTTCAAAGCTGTGGATGGAATCCTCTATTCCATCTCCGGGAAAAAACTCATAGCTTATCCCTTCGGCAAGACTCTGAACGTGGTCATACCCGAAGGCACAGACTCCATAGGTGCGGAGGCATTCATGAACTTCCGTTCCATGCGAACTTGTGTACTGCCTCAATCGCTCAAATATATCGGAAGAGCGGCTTTTACCATGTGCGATACTCTCAAGAGTATCAATCTCCCTGCTTCTCTGGTATACATCGGAGGGAGTGCCTTCCATGGGAATGCAATGATGCAGGCAAAAGCTGTGTTCAACGAGGGGCTCATGACGCTTGGAGGTTCTTCCTTCAATGGAACAGCAGTAACTGAAGTCGACATTCCGGGCTCCTGTAAGGTAATAGAGAAAAACGCTTTCTACAACTGTCGTTCGGTGACAAGAATCACATTACACGAAGGCACCACACGTATCATGGAGAGTGCTTTCTTTAACTGCAAGGCCACAGAAATTACAATCCCTAACTCTGTGACTAAACTCGGCTCCGCAGCATTTTCCGGCAACTATACCGCCACCCGGCTGGTAATTGGGACTGGCGTTACTGAATTTGAGGCCACTCCATTCGAGGGTTGCTCCGGATTGGTGTCTGTAAGATGCCTTAGTGCTACCCCTCCTGTATATTATGCAGCTTATGCCCGGCGCAAGCCTCTGTTCCCCGCAAGCATTTACCCTACGGCAAGGCTCCATGTGCCCGAAGGTTCCATAGATGCATATAAGGAGGCTACCGGCTTTTCTCAGTTCTCCAATGTGCTGACGTTAGGAGTCTCAACTGTGGCTACGGACAACGAGGTTTGTGTATATGCCACTGAATCCGGCATCATGATAAAGGGTGCAGCTTCGGCTGAAATATACACAACCGCAGGCACAGTGGTCTATTCCGGACCTGCCGCGGAAGTGTCTTTGCCAAAAGGCATGTATATTGTAGTTACGCCTACTGCTTCTTTCAAAATACTCCGTTAAAATCATTTTACCTCCAATCTTTGAACCGGCTTCCTATCAGGTAGTCGGTTTTTGCTGTTTCAGGGTTAAGTTTTGATTAATTTTCGGGGGGAGAGGTGGCTTTCCGGGCTTATATGCTTACCTTTGCGGGTATGGAAACCAACTCTAAAGGTATGGAGACTAAAATATTGGTGGTTGACGATGAGGAGACGCTGTGCGAGGCGCTGCGCTTCAATCTTGAGGCGGAGGGCTATTTCGTGGCTACGGCAGGCAGCGCGGAAGAGGCGCTGACGATGCATCCGGAGGACTTCGACCTTTTTATCCTCGACATCATGATGGGTGCCATGAGCGGTACTCAGCTTGCCCGCATCCTGAAGGAATCGCCGGCAACGGCATCCACTCCTATCATCTTCTGCACCGCTCGCGACAGTGAGGACGATCTGGTGCGGGGGCTGGACCTCGGCGCCGACGACTATA
>CAJMDR010000171.1 GCA_905212215.1 uncultured Porphyromonadaceae bacterium | reverse complement strand
CCGCCAAGCTGGCCGGTACGGAACGTGGCATTACTGAGCCCACCCCCACCTTCTCGGCTTGCTTCGGTCAGGCATTCCTCAGCCTCCATCCCACCAAATATGCCGATGAACTCGTCAAGAAGATGAAGAAGAGCGGTGCCAAGGCTTACCTGGTGAACACAGGCTGGAACGGAACTGGCAAACGTATCTCCATTCCCGACACCCGCGGTATCATCGACGACATCCTCAACGGCGACATCGAGAAAGCGCCCACAAAGGTTCTCCCCTACTTCGACTTCGTCATCCCGACCAAGCTCCCCGGAGTGAACCCCGAGATTCTTGATCCCCGCGACACTTACGCCGACCCGAAGGTGTGGGACGAGAAAGCTCGCAAACTCGCCGAGATGTTCATCCAGAACTTCAAGAAATTTGAGAACCATCCTGCTGGCAAGGCTCTTGTGGCAGCAGGCCCGCATATCTAACTGCAAAGCAACGAATCAACCTGAAGAAGGCTGTGTCAAAAAATGATACAGCCTTCTTCTTTTCTTTATCTCTATAAGATGGAATCAGTTTCGATTGTCTGTTCATAGACAGAAAGAGGGGAGGTTCCTTCCTCACCCTGTGGCACTGCCATGCCGAGAGAAGCGAAATGTTGCTGCCAGAAACGTCGGCAATCCACATCGTCACAATCAAAGTCCATTCTGATACTTTTGAAGAAAGGTGAACCGTCATTCCGCAGATAACATTTCTGCACCAGTTCAGAGCAATACAGAGCGCCTTTCGTGGGCACGAAACGCCAGTTATAAGCCTCCCCGATGCGTTTTCTCGCCCTTTCCACAGACTTTCGGACATCCACACCGGAATTGCCGGAAAGTCGTCTCAGACGCCATCCTTTACCTTCCTCAAGATGGGGAGCCCTTGCTATGAAATCTGAAAGAGGAGTCGCTACTACGCCAAGCTTGGAATTGGCTTCTATGACAAAGAAACCCTGTTCCGTCTCATCTACAATTCCCACATGATCCAACAGCAGTTCCGGAGCGGAGGCCGCAACTATCGCCTTCGAGAACTCCGAACCGTCGCACAACAGAAATATCAAATCTCCTCTTTCCATCATATTGCTTATCTGAAAAGCTGTCAGATTGAATATTGGCGTTTCTGCAAATATCCAATCTGACTGCTCATCTCAATGTCAAAATTATTTCACGAATATTTTTGCGGTTTTACCTCCGCTTACTGCAATGTATATGCCTTTAGCGAGGCCTGAATTTGTCACTTTGGCTCCGGTAAGGTCAAATACTGTGACTGTGTTTCCCTGATTCGACAGAATCTGACCGTTTTCCACATAGAAGCTGTCCTTATCGTGCGCAATCTCGCCGACGACCATCAGGCTCTGCACATAGAATGCGGGGGCGAGCGTCTGTACCTGAGTATTTCCCTTGCCGTCCGAAAGTGTCACCTTGAGGTCAAACCAGCCGTTGCTGCTATGATGCTTATAGGAAGCTAATGAGCCTTCCCATACGGTACCGTAGTTGAGCACATATTTCTGTGCGTTCTCCGTCATGGCTATTTCCTCATATCTTTCCGTGCCGTTGGGAGCGCACTCTACCTTGATGGTGGCAGGAGCATAGTTCCAGGTCACTATATCCTTGGAATAAGCACCGAAAGACACATTGTTGTCAACCGGTTTGAATACACCTCCTGCAATAGTGAGGGTGCCGTCAGCAGGCGACTGGAACCTGACAGTCGGTATGCCTGACTTATTCTTGAACATAAGGCGTTGAACTGTGGGAGGAACAGCATTCATGTCTCCTTCCTTGAATGAGAGCGTGCATACATTCTTGCCCACTATATCATCCACCTTTGTATTGTTGTTGATGAATGAGACAGTGATGTCAGCATTTCCCGGAGTTTCCTTGGCAGCAAGAGATGCCAGCCATGCGTTTACGTCACGGAAACTTGCTAACGAAACAGGCTCTCCTCCATAGGTTGCCTCTTCATCGTAATACTGTGTGTCCACAAAACGGTTCTCACCGTAGTTACCATAGTATCCGCCTACATTGTAGGTGAGATACTGTTTTTCTCCGGTCTTAGCCACCTTTGCACCGATGTTTGCGTATGGTGTTGTCGAAGCCATGACATACGTTGTATCCATCAGGAAAGAGAACAGAGGATTGATGGGTGCGTCGGCATTGTCGGGCTTGGCTCCTATGTTGTACAGGCTGTTGTTCTCCTGGTTGCACAAGAACATTATGCCTTTGTCGGTATTGGCGATTGCCGGGGAATAGATACCTAACTTACGGCCATATTTAGGATAGACTTCGTATGCCTGCAGATAGGTCATGGAATGATAGTCGGTAGTGTCAAGCTTCGGTGAGCAGACGAGGAACTTGCCGGGATTGGTGATATTGAGGGCAAAACCTGACAGTGTGTGACCGTCGGAACGACACAGATTTATGCCCATCTGAATGACCGTGTTGTTCTGTCCTTTTGTGTCGTACAGAGGTGTGTGCTGGAACTTAGCCCCAATCTGATAGTAATCGGAGACCTTGTTCTCTATCTTCTGACCGTTGGTGACATTGTTTCCCAGATGAGTCACGGCATAGCCTATGTGTCCGAAATCCGTCTTCCATGTCAGGGCATTCCAGCAGATACGTGTATCCGGGCCGAAATTGCTCTTGATGGTGAAGGTCTTGTAGACCTCGTTGCCGCCAACGGAAGATGTAATGGAGTGGAACCATTGGCAAGCGCCATTGGTAAGGACATACTGCATACAGGCTATCTGATCCACATTGTGTGGTACCTCAGGATTATCTCTCGTAGGCAGCACTATGGGGTTGCCGTCCGGCATGAGTATGTTGAAGGAGACCAGCTTGTCGGCCATATCGGCGTTCACGGCAACCGTCTTGTCGCCGTTCAGTTCCACATTCGGAAAATAGACGGACGAATGGTCATAGTCGCTGTACACGACCTGAATGTTGTAGACACCCGCCGGAAGCTCGAAGGTGCCCTCGGCCTGTTTCTCGACTTTCCAGTAAAGGTCAAGGTCTTTCATCACGAAAATCACATCCGGAGCCTGATTCTGGCCGTTCTTGTCTGCGGAACTGGACACTTTCAGCGTGTAGGTCTGGGCGCCTTTCAGATAATTTTCTCTGGCGCGGATCATTTCAGCACTTTCCGGTGCCGTATACAGGTCGCGGGTAATTTTCCCGTTGTCGTCTATTCGGGTGATGAAGGTGATGGAACCAGGTGTGGTGTTAACCAACGCATCGCCGACTAATTCGCAATGTGGTGTCTGATCCGGCATAGCCGTTTCGCCCCTGACTGCCTGGGAGCACGAGAAGACTGTGGCGATGAAAATCGCGACTGATAGTAAAGTTTTTCTCATCTGTTGGGAGGTTTAGGTTTATTGAAATTCCAACTTATAAAAAGGTCGAAAAATCAGTTGTTATCTTTCTACCCGGCAAAGTTACGGTTCTAAATAATTCTGAAAAATAACATAGGTTAATAACCATCATTTTGGGTCAAGTTCCTTCAATATCTTCTTCCGGACACGGCTTACATGGACTTCCGTCATCTTAAGATATGAAGCTATTGCCTTCAATGGCACGGCATCGTATAGTTCCGGACGGCATTTCTCAAGCCATTCATAACGCCACCGGGCATCGCCGTTCATAATTTTCCCTTTTAGTTCGTTATAGTAACTCATACGCATGAAAACTCCGGTCACCCATCGCAGAAAAGGCCGCGACTCCTCCATCATGGAATCGAATGTGCTTTTGCGGATTCTCAGCAATGTCGTCGGGCTGCACGCCTCTATGCGTATTATGGATGGTGAACCGTCCCAGAACGGCTGCATGGAGGCAACAAAGGTCCCCTCCATTCCGAAATAAAGATTGGTCTCAACTCCATCCTCCTGCATATAGCCTCGTGCTATGCCCTCGTAGATTATGTAGATATCGGGATTGGTGTCGCCAAAATCTATAATAGGACAACCCTTCTCCACCTTAACCATGCTGGAATGGTCAAGTATATAACCCAAAAGCTCATCGGTAAGAGGATAATCAGACTCTTCACTGAAAGCTTTTCTGAATTTATCGCTTATATCCATTTCATCAACTCACTTAAGATGTTACCATGCCCCCGAAATGAGGATTCTGTATCACCGTCAGAATTATTCCGGTTTACGTAATTGCCAGAATGCTACTGCGGAGGCTGCCGCAACATTGAGCGAATCCACACCTCGCGCCATGGGAATGCGGGCGGTATAATCGGCGTCTGAAATCACATTCTCTGCCAGGCCGTCACCTTCCGTGCCCAGTATCATTGCAATTCGCGGCTCGGAACATAGTTCCTGGTCATCTATCGGCACGGAACGATCGGTAAGAGCCAAGGCGACGGTCTTGAATCCGAGTTCCCGCAATGCTGTAATCGGTCTGTCGAGCCATGTCCAGGGTATCTTGAAGATAGTGCCCATGCTCACCCTCACTGCCCTGCGGTTCAGCGGATCACAGCTCTGCGGAGTAAGAAGTACGGCATCAATTCCTAAAGCAGCGGCGGACCGGAAGATTGCGCCTATGTTTGTAGTATCGCATACACCGTCGATGACAGCTATCCTCGATGCTCCGTCGCAAACGCACTCCACAGACAGAGCCTCAGGACGCCGCATGGCACAAAGCACTCCGCGGGTCAGCTTATATCCGGTGAGAGTTGCCAGTATTTCCCTACTGCCGGTATAAACCTGCAATCCGGGGCATCTCGCCAGTATCGGCGCCGCATCCCCTGTTATATGCCGTTCCTCGCACAACAGAGACAGAGGCTCCATCCCCGCTTCCAGGGCAAGCAGTATGACTTTCGGACTCTCGGCGATGAAAATTCCGCTCTCCGAACGCAATTGAGCCTCCGTAAGTCGTGCATACGGTGCTAGTTCCGGAGCGGATATATCATCTACCACTGTAATTTTAGCAGTCATCACTTGCAAAGTTAACTAATTTTTGTTTAACTTTGCAACTGAAGTTGTTTCGACTTATTTCTTTGTTAGGATTTGGCCGTATATTCGAGTGGATTTTCATACACAAAGAGAGAGCGATTTGGACATCGTGACCTTACGCCGGATAGATGACTGAAGATTGACAAAGAGAATAAATCTCTGCATTTTTTGCGTATATGAACAACTCATTACTCCTGAAGCGTTTTTTCACTTCCTCTGGAGTCCCTGCAGAATAACTAACTTAATACATAATGAGCGAACAGAACCAAGAAAATCTAACCACCGGCACAGGGCTGCCCGAGAACGCATTCCGGGAGCTTGCC
>CAJMDR010000170.1 GCA_905212215.1 uncultured Porphyromonadaceae bacterium | reverse complement strand
AGCGTATGCCACAATTTCGCCATTCTGCGCCACGGCATCCATTTCCACTTCCTTGGCATGCTCAATAAACTGACTTACTACTACCGGATGTTTCTTCGATACATTGGCTGCCAGTTTCAGGAAACGTTCCAGTTCCTCGTCGTTGCTGCATACGTTCATGGCGGCTCCCGAAAGCACATAGCTCGGACGCACGAGAATAGGGTAGCCCACCTCATCCACAAACTCATGAATGGCATCCATACTTGTCAGCTCTCGCCAACGAGGCTGGTCAACACCTATGCTGTCGCAGAGTGATGAGAATTTGTTGCGGTCTTCAGCACGGTCAATGTCTTCCGCCTGAGTACCGAGGATATGTACATGTTCGCGGTCAAGTCTGACAGCGAGGTTGTTGGGAATCTGACCGCCTGTAGAGAGAATAGTTCCGAAAGGCTGTTCCATTTCCAGAATGTCCATGACACGCTCGAAAGTGAGTTCGTCGAAATACAGACGCTCGCACATGTCATAGTCAGTGGAAACAGTCTCCGGATTATAGTTGATCATTACAGGACGATAGCCATGTCTTCCAACTGTCATCAGGGCATTTACGCCGCACCAGTCGAATTCCACGGAACTGCCTATGCGGTATGCGCCGGAGCCGAGAACCACCACCGATTTATGGTCATTCTCATAGATGATGTCATTTTCCGTACCGTTGTAGGTCAGATAAAGATAGTTGGTCTGTGCCGGATATTCAGCGGCCAATGTATCTATCTGTTTCACTACCGGTATTATGCCAAGTTCCTTGCGGCGACGGCGTACAGTGTCGCTTAACTTGGTAGACTCAGAGTTCATACGGTCGCCGTAAAGCGCCCTTGCAACCTGAAAATCGCTGAAGCCTTGTTGCTTTGCCTGAAGAAGGAGTGCCGGAGGAAGAGAGTCGACGCTGTCGAAAGTCTCCAGCTCATCTCTTGTAGCGGTTATATTCGCCAGTTTATGTAGGAACCAAGAGTCTATCTTAGTCAGTTCATGGATACGTTCCACGCTGTAACCTCGGCGCAGAGCGGATGCAATGGCGAAGATACGTTTGTCGGTAGGTTGACTGAGTGCGAGGTCAAGATCCGGCATTGCAGGCTCACGGTTCTCCACAAAGCCATGCATACCCTGTCCAATCATGCGAAGACCTTTCTGTATCGCTTCCTCAAAAGTGCGTCCTATTGCCATTACCTCACCTACAGACTTCATGGAAGAACCTATTTCGCGGCGTACACCATGGAATTTGCCGAGGTCCCAGCGAGGTATCTTTACTACTATATAGTCCAGGGCAGGCTCAAAGAATGCCGAGGTGGATTTTGTAACCGAATTCTTAAGTTCGAAAAGACCGAATCCGAGGCCGAGTTTAGCTGCTACAAAAGCGAGGGGATAACCGGTTGCTTTTGAAGCAAGGGCGGAACTGCGGCTGAGTCGAGCATTTACTTCTATGACGCGGTAATCGTTGCTCTGGGGGTCATAGGCATACTGTACATTACATTCACCTACAATACCTATATGGCGGATTATCTTTATTGCGAGAGAGCGTAGAGTATGATAGTCGTCGTTGCTGAGTGTCTGCGAAGGAGCTACCACTATACTTTCTCCGGTATGGATTCCGAGGGGATCGAAGTTCTCCATGTTGCAGACCGTTATGCAGTTGTCATAGCGGTCGCGGACAACCTCATACTCGACTTCTTTCCAGCCTTTCAGCGATTTCTCAACCAATACCTGTGGCGAGAACGTAAGAGCTTTCTCCACAAGAGATACAAGCTGCTGTTCGTCATCGCAGAAACCGGAGCCGAGGCCACCGAGGGCATAGGCGGCGCGGACAATTACCGGGTAGCCCAACTCTCTGGCGGCTGCCTTGGCCTCCTCTATGTCGGTACATGCCTCGGAACTGATGGTCTTGACATCAATTTCATTCAGCTTACGCACGAACAGGTCGCGGTCTTCGGTATCCATAATGGCCTGTACCGGAGTGCCGAGAACGTCAACGCCGTATTCCTCTAAAATACCGTCTTGATAAAGTGTCACGCCACAGTTGAGAGCCGTCTGGCCACCAAAAGCCAGCATGATGCCGTCGGGACGTTCCTTCTCTATTACCTTACGTACGAAAAGAGGCGTGACGGGAAGAAAGTATATTTTGTCGGCAAACCCTTCGGAAGTCTGCACCGTGGCGATGTTTGGATTGATGAGCACCGTTTCTATACCCTCTTCCTTCAGGGCTTTCAGTGCCTGCGAGCCACTATAGTCGAATTCACCGGCCTCGCCGATTTTAAGTGCTCCGGAACCGAGCAGCAATACTTTATTGTACTTTTTCATTGTGGCGCGAATTAAAGAAGCTTGATGAAATCGTCGAAGATGAATTCCGTATCCATGGGTCCTGAACTTGCCTCGGGATGGAACTGAGCGGAGAAGAAAGGTTTGGTTTTATGCCGTATGCCCTCGTTGGTGCCGTCGTTCATATTGATGAACAGAGGCTCCCATTCCTCGGGTAAAGTATTCTGGTCTATGGCGAAGCCATGGTTCTGCGATGTTATGAAGCAGCGCTGCGACCCTTTCTGGGATACCGGCTGGTTGTGACTCCTGTGGCCGTATTTGAGCTTGAAAATCTTTGCTCCGGCAGCCTTTCCTAAAAGCTGATTGCCCATGCAGATACCACAGATAGGTTTGTCGCTATCAAAAGCCTTGCGCAGATTCGCTACCGTAGCTTCTGCCAGATCGGGATTCCCGGGACCATTGCTGATGAAAAGTCCATCGTAGTCTATGGTATTGAAATCGTAATCCCAGGGTACTACAACAACTTTAACACCTCGCTTAACCAGACAGCGTATAATATTGTATTTTGTACCGCAATCCACCAAGACTACTGTTTTATCACCTTTACCGAACTCACGGACTTTTTTTGTACTGACCTTGGCTATAAGATTTTCTTTGTTGGGATCATAGAAGTCATTGTCGGCATCGGCGTCATTGTTACCTTCAATGATGATTTTTCCCAGCATGGAACCTTTTTCACGCAACAGCTTGGTGAGGGCTCGTGTATCAATGCCTGAAATGCCGGGAATGCCTTCATCGTTAAGCCATTCGCTGAGAGTGCGTCCCGAAAGATAGTGACTTGCCTGCCAGCTATAGTCCTGACAGATAATAGCGGAACAATGTATCCGCTCCGATTCGAAATGAGGGTCGAGCTCCGATTGGTTTTCAGAAAAGGATTGATGGTCCGGCACACCGTAATTGCCGAGCAAAGGATAAGTTGTAACAAGAATTTGACCTTCGTAAGATGGGTCGGTAAGGCTCTCCGGATAACCGGTCATGGCGGTGTTGAACACCACCTCGCCGCTTGTGTTCACAGGGCTTCCGAAAGAATAACCCTCAAAGCGGGAGCCATCCTGGAGTATCAGGGTAGCTTTTGGCTGCTTGTGCATCGCTCTGAAAATTTTCTGCAAAGATATAAAAGAATCCTAATAATGACAACTCCTTCCCTGCGCATAGCATTGCAGAAGCCCTGTGCAAAGAATACCCTTTTCATGTTTCAATTACGTGTGTAATTGTGAGTGAAGAGTATTATCGAAATATTAGACATCAATTTGAATTTTGGAGAATGAAAAAAAATGCTTACCTTTGCAAAAAATCAAGAGCCAATAAAAGGTCCAAGAGTTAATAACTCAGAGCAAATGCGGTAGTAGCTCAGTTGGTAGAGCATGAGCTTCCCAAGCTCAGGGTCGCGGGTTCGAGTCCCGTTTACCGCTCAAAGTGTAATCCGTTGAAAATAAGCTGTTTACGGCTGAGTTTCAACGGATTTTCCATTAGTGCGAAAATAACTTGCCATGAAACTCAATAGGAAAAATTTCGGTAACATAGTTGTTCTCTTTCTTCTGACTGCTCCTTTCAATACTTTTCCCAAAACTAATGAGAGTCACGAAGAGGAACGGTTACGACATCATGTGGCTGTAAGCGGCACCCTTTCATCGTCAGATACTTATTCGATAGAAGGGGAATATCATTTTATGCTTATGAAATATCTTGGCATTGGGGGTGCTATAGGTTATTGGTCAAATTATTTTGATGACGGGAAAGCTTCTGGTTCGGGATGGTCTGTTTCCGATGATTTTAACAAACCATCTAATCTGTATCTACGCCCTTCATTAATTTTGAAATCCCCTGGTCTGAAATACAAGGAAACGACATGGTCTTTGTTCGCCGAACCGGGAATCATGCTCAATATACCGTATCGTCGTGTAGAGATAGAATCTACAAGAAGAGGTCCATGGGTTGAGTATGATTATATAAGTACAAACGAAGGACAATGGCTTGCCCTTGAACTACGGCTGGGTATAAATATTGATATAGATCAGCTTAGCTTCTCTGCCGGTTACTTTATGTCGAATCTTGACATTTACAGCCAGTACCGGCATCTTTCATACAGAGGAGTATCTTTCAAGGATTATTATCCTGATAAACCCTTCATGCAGGGCGGTTATCTTACCATCTCTTACAGTTTCTGACACTTGAGATATAAATAATCGAAGCGTTTTTTTTGCAAAAGAGCCTTCGGAATGGAAGCTATTTGATTTTTTTGCTAACTTTCCTCTAAAACGTATTTCAGTGTAAGAGATAATATCTTCCAAAAACACACAAGCACTGAGACAACTACACATAAATTCTTGTTCCGGCAGTCATCGTGACAGCGGAATACAGATAAAAGATTGTTACTTTCCTCTACAAGCTTGGTTTGCTTATGCGTATCCGTCCGAAATGGGCCGACTTTTACATGGTGTTTTTGATAGCGAACTTTGCAGACAAAAACACCATGTTTAATCTGAACGAGAATAACAGAATAGTGATGGCGCAACAACCGACGGATATGCGTATGGGCGTAAACTGTCTGAGCGTCCAGGTAAGAATGGTGGGTCATGATCCATCCAACGGCGATGTCTACATTTTCGTCTGGAAGTCGCGCAAGGTCATGAAGATCCTGCATTGGGAATATGGAGGATATGTGGTTTACTACAAGCGTCTGGAAGAGGGCCGGTTCCATCCACGCATATTTCTTCGTCAGGGCATCGGATTCCGTAGCATGAAGTGGTCCGGACTGGTGCTTCTCATGGAGGGTATCTCCCCAAAGGTCGCCCGACGGCACAGATACGGAAAAGGCTGAGGAATATCAGGGTAAATATTTGCGTATATCGCTAAATTGCAGTAACTTGGCGGTATGGAAAAGACGCTGATATTACCCGATACAATAGAGGCGTGCCATGAGCTGATCATCTCTCAGGCACGGCTTATCGAGCAGTTGCGGCGTC
>CAJMDR010000169.1 GCA_905212215.1 uncultured Porphyromonadaceae bacterium | reverse complement strand
TGCCTACGCCGCCTTCGCCACCTTCAGTGACGGCGGTAACGGACACCACGAGGAATTCGGGTGCCTGAGGATTGGCCACCGCATAGTCGAAAGTAACGCTGTTGGCGGAGGTATCCTTGGCAACCTCAACCACCGTGTACTGGTTCACGCGGTAGCTTACATTATACTTGACGTTCTCGGGATTGAGCGCATTACCCTCTTCGTCGGTGGCGGGAGCCTCCCAGGTAAGGGTCACCTTGCCGTTCTTCTCCCAGCCGAACACCTTCTGAGGAGCGGTGGGCTTGCGAATGCCGATAAAGTCTTCCACAATCAGTTCCTTGCCTGCTCCCGCCTCGTTGTAGGCTACGATGGAGTAGGCGTAGGTACGTCCGCGCTGGCCTACCATGTCGGTACAATGGATAGGAGTGCCGGGACGAGGATTGGCGTAAGTCACTACCAGAGTGTCGCCACGCATCACTTCGATGCGGCTTATGCTCTGCAGAGGAGTGCCGTCGCAACGGGTGGTGGGAGTGGTGAAGGTGATGTCTACGTTCGACGGGTCGTCGTACGAAGAATGTATCCTGGCATCCTTGGCATAGTCGGGAGCCTGGAGCGATACGGGAGCGGAGATGGAGGCGTCGAACAGGTTGAGGATGTGCGAGCCTTTATTGTTTACTGCCTGCAGGCCGAAGTAGTAGTCGCCGGCAGTGTTTACCTGTACATAGTCGCCGAAGCGCACCCAGTCGCGTGAGGAAATCTTCAGTGTGTCGAGTACAAGAGTGTTCAGCCCTTCCACGGTGGGAGCGGTGCCGAAGAGTACGCGTACCTGTTCGGGAGCGTTATACGGATCCAGGAGGTTGCTTGCGCGGTAGTTGATACGGTAGAGGTATCCGGGCTCCATCTTCACCTTCGGGGTGATGAGCCAGTCGTTCATACCGTTGTCGTTGTAGCCCATTATGTGCAGCCACTCACGGCCGTAGATGGAGTCGTAGCCCCATGTGTACTGGTCGTTATTGACGTTGAGGATGGTGAAGGCGTCGAGGTGCTTGTGGTTTTTGAAGTCCTCGGTCCAGGGGGCGATGATGTGTCCGAAGGTCAGGGAGTTGGAAAGACCGGGATCGGACTCGGCAACGCCGCCGTAGACAGCCTGCACGCCGTAGTAGTATGTGGCAAGGGCCTCGCCCGGAGTGTAGGTGTCGGTGATTACGGTGTCGCGCACTGCATCGGCTACCATCACGCTGTCGGGATAGCGGATTACCTTGTAGGTGATATAGGTGGTGTCCATGGGAGCGCCGGTGGCCGAGAGGGCTACCGGTTTCCAGTTCACCTTGAAGGTGCCGTCGTTATATTCGGCTACGGGAACCGGCTTTCCGGGTTTCTCGAAGCCTAAGGCAGCCTCCAGACGTGCCCAGCGGCTCGGTCCCGCTGCGTTCTCGGTCTTTACGGAGAACTTATAGCTGCCGGGTCCGGGAATGGTGATGTCCACGGTCTGGGTGGCGCCATAGCTGGTGTTTCCGGTTGCTACCTGCCTGCCGTTTGCCAGGATGGTGTAGGTGAGGGCACCCGAAGCGTCGGCACCGCCATGGGTCTTGGTGGGCGAGGTGAAGGTAAGGGTACCTTTCAGGGCTCCCACGCCGAAGCTGGCGCTGAGGTCGGTGGAAAGGCCGGGACAAGCCGAAGTGGTGGGTTCGTCTACCCAGAGGCCGCAGCGACGTTCGCGTATGCTGTCTTCCCACAGTACGGTGGCTTTGCCGGTGGTCGGGTCGATGGTGAACATCGAAGACAGATAGTTGCGGTTGTTGTCGCAGGGCGAATAGTAGAGCTTCTTCGTCTTGGGCTCGTAAATCATGGAGCTGCCCTGAATGATATTGGCGTTCACTCCTGTCTGACCGATGAGCGTAGGCTCGCCGGTAAACTTATCAATGCGGTAGAAGTTGTTGTTGTAGTCGATGCCCCAGTAGCATTCGGGACCGGCGGCGAACGACATAAGCTGCTTGCCGTAGGCATATTCCGGACCGAAGAGCTGCTTGCTGTGCTTCTCGTAGTCGATTACGCCGAGACTGTAGATGGATTTGGCGTAGTTACTCATTACAATTCCGACAACGCGGTCTGTCCAGGGGTCGTAGGCGGCATCGTTTGCGAAAAGCTGGTACACGCCGTCGAAGACTGTGCCGGTAAAGCTCAGCGAGTCGGCGAGATTCCATTTCACCGTCCAGTCTTTCAAAGGCGAGGAATAGACCTGAGTGGCATAGTAGATATCGTCCACTGCCACGCCGCCTTTAGTGGCGTTAGGTTGCTGGTCGCCGATGCGGTGGTAGGTGAAGTTGGGGTCGTTGACGTCGACCCAGTAGGCACCCGCGGGATGGAGGTCTTTGTCCTGCGGGTTCACGGCGAAGTAGATTCGCGTTTCGGGGCTGTCGGCACGGCGAGGGATAGCGGCGTTTTCTTTCACCCCGGCAGGAGGAAGCTGGGGAGCCTGCTGACCCTGAGCCATGACCTCTTTCTCAGCCATGGTGAGGCGCTGCAGGGAGTCTGCGACACCTTTTGCGGCACGTTGGGCAACAGTGGGCAACGCATTGCGCTGTCCTCCCTGCTTTATCGCCTTCTGCTGCGCTGCGGCGCCGAACGCCGTAACCGCCACGAGGGCCCCCGTCATTACCGACTTCAATAGAGTCTGTTTCATTGAAGGTTGTGTTAGTAAAAAAATAAAAAGTTAGCTCTAAAAGACACTCTTACAAATTTCAGTGCCTCGGTTGTCAAATTGGTGGCCTTACCCGGCCAAAGGAGAAAAAACTTTTACAGAATAATTTCATGTGCAAAGGTAACCATTTTTTCCGGCTTTTGCAAATAAGAGCAGGAAATATGGTTATGATTTTCATTAATTGTATAAGGGGCTGTGCCGAAATCTGACACAGCCTCTCATTATCAGGGTTTGAAGTTGCCTTTACTTCACCATCACCTTTACGTTCTTCTTCTCACCGTTTGCCATCACATTGATAATGTAAAGGCCGGGAGCAAGACCTTCAAGGCTGGTATTGGTGGCATTGGCGCTTTTCACCAATGCGCCAAGGGTGTTGTAGACGCTTATCGCCGCCATGCCGGCGCCAAGAACCTGAACGTCGTTGCCAATCACTCGGATAGCAATGGAGCTGTCGTCGGTCACGGTGGCAACGCCGCTCAAGGCGCCTACCCAGAATGCCGGAGCAATGGTCTGACTGATGCGGTTGCCGCTTGCATCCTCAAGGGTTATCTGAAGGTCGAACCATCCGGTCTTTCCGGCCGGGTTGAGCTGGGTCAGGTCAGCCTTGTAGGCGGGTGCGAACCAAGGCATGTCGCTGTAGGAACCGAGGCTCTGGAGTGTCATGTCGGTGAAATCATTGTCATTGTGATGACGGTATTTCACGCTCATCATCTTGAGAGTGGAAGCGCTGGGCACATAAAAGCCCTCGGCGTTGCGGATGAAGTCGCCTGCCACCAGATACATCAGCGAATTGGCTGAAGTGGCAATCTTATGGTTCACCTTGCCTTCGTTGTCGCGGAAAGTGAGATACTGCACCATGGGGCACACAAAGTCTTCCTTTTCGGTATTGAATGTCACCTGAGCGGTGGTGCTGCATGGTACGCTGTCGATGGTGAAGGGGGCCGTGGCAAACGAGAAGTCGCATTTACCCTTTGTTTTCCCTTTAGCGTTCCAGTCATAGGCTATCCATTCGTCGATGGTCTCATTGAGGCGCTCTTCCCAGGGATTGTTTCCGAGCGCCACAGTGTCGCCGTTGAAAGTTCCCGAGAAGCGATTGAGATAGTAGTAGGTGGAGACATTCTCGGTGGCATAGCCCATGTGCGAGGGCTGCACGCTGAGTACCGGAGCGGGGGATTCGGAATATGGATCCGGCTCAAAAGTGTTGAGCATGGAGACATATACGGGCGAGGAGCCCAGGGGAGCCTTTATGTCGGAGGGAGCACAGCGGAGCAAGGGGTGTGTCCACTGTTCGATGTCGGTAGGAGTCTTGGCGGCATATAGCTGATCTTTTGTGGGCTGCATGTAGTGGCGAACATCGGCATTGTCGTCGTAGAGGCTGTTCATCACGGTCGGATAGCTGTATTCGTAGTGCATGTTTCCTGCGTCCTCGGTCTTGTAGACCATATCGGTGAAGCTGTATCCCAGCACGCTGTGGAAATCGGGGATATGAGTGGAAGCCTTTGCCTCGCACATGTTTATGTTCTGTGCTATCATGCTCATTCCGCCCAGCTTGCGGCCTTTGTAGTATTTGTCGAAATTGGCGCTGAACAGGCCCATTGTCGACTGGTATTGGGAGTCGCGTCCGGGCTGGGTCTGCACAACGGGCAGGGAGTACACGGAGTAGTTTGCGGACACATTACGGAACTCGCCGTTGGCCTTTGCCACCGAAGGAAGGTCGAAATGCTCTATCAGCAGGTCTTTCTTGTTCTTGGAGTCGGTGCCGGTGTTGACCACGCTCTCCACGCCGATAATCAGCTCGTCGGAGACATCGTTGATGTTAAACACCAGGAAGTCGTTTATGTCCGACGAATTGCGGAAAGTGTTGGGGAGGATGTTGCCCTTGGAGGCATAGTTGACCCACATCACCTGACCATATTTCTTGCTGAAAATAGTGGAATATCCGGCCACATACAGGGCGTTGCCCTCCGTAACCACGGTGTAGTCCTTTTTCGAGGTGTACTTGTAGTCGCTCAGTTTGGCTTCGTTGCCGTCGGGCAGGATGTTGTGCACCTTGTAATGGTTGGTGGCATCGGCGACCTTGATGCTGACGTCCACGGAGCTTCCGGCCGTAACCTGCACGTTTTCCTTGATTATGTAGGTGAGGCCGTTGAGGTTGTTGTATCGGCCGGTATAGCCTTTCGTGTAATGGTAGAAGATGGCCACCATCATGTAGTTGCCGGGAGCGAGATCCATGGTTCCCCCCTTGGAAGTTGCTCCAATCTGGACCTGGCCCGTAACGCTGTCGGAATAAAGCGTCAGGCTGCCGATCTTGACGCTGTCGGCGTCAAATTCCAGGGAAAGGTTCACAGTGCCGGTGGCAGCCTGCCTGGGGACGGTACGCATGCCGGGGGCGTTGAGGGCAAAAGGAGTCATATCGGTTCGCGGGGAGGCGAGGTTGATGAAGACTCCCGGTTCTGCTACCTGCTCGAGACTCACATGGCGTTGGTTGGGGATCGAGGCGTGCTGAAGCGCTGGCTGACGGGAAATGACAGGCGTGGCAGCGGCACTCAGGACAAGGTTGAGTAGCAATGTGCAAAGTACAGATTTCTTTGTCATAGTGTTGCTTTGATTAGTTCGTTGGAGGTTCTTTATTCATTGGAGCTTGCGGCTGACG